>JAOZNE010000009.1:3508-21599 GCA_029933955.1 Phycisphaerae bacterium | reverse complement strand
GTCAGCTGTAGCTCCGTAAAAATGCAATATAAAAAAATTAGTGCCATTCGTGTTCCGCTGTTTGTTTTGAAAAACTTAAAAAAAAATCCGACGATGAACCGGATGATTTTGGGGAGAAAAATCATGAAGTTAGCTAGCGACATAGCCGCTAAGAAGAAGGCCCAGCGATTGGCTGAGGTTTTGGACAAGAACCTCACTCGTAACGAGCAGGCTGCGTATAGCTCCGTGCCGGCGAGAATTGGCTTCGTCTTCCATCCTTCGTTCGAAGAGCGGCTTGCCCGAGCCGATTTGCTTGGCCCGGAGCCTTTGGATATTTCCATATCGCCCTGGACACTGTTTCCCGAAGTGCCCACTGACGATCAGCCCCGCCGAGCGTATAAAGCCCTGACCCGCGAGGAGGAAGTCCAATTATTCCTGTGCTATAATTTCGCGCGATATCGCCTGAGCGGTCTTATCGAACAACAGGCTGCGCGGTTCTCCAGGCCCGGGGCATTGGACATGATTCGCTGGCACGAGCGGGTGTTGCAATTGCGAGCGGATTTGGTGTCGGCGAATATGAATTTGGTCGTAGCTATGACCACCCGCCGGCGGGTTCGCAGCGTGGACTTTGCCGAGCAGGTTTCTGAAGGTTCCATGGCTTTGCTTCGCGCGATAGACAAGTTCGACGCGTCGCGCGGGTTCAAGTTTTCGACCTATGTCTGCCGGGCTGTTTTCAAGTCCTTCAATCGCCTAGCTACCAAAACAGGCCAATACGCCCAGCGGTTCGGCAAGAGCTTCGAACCCGAAATGGAGCAAAGCCATCACGACGAATACCTGCACGACATCCGCCAAGCTGACCTGCTGGAAGACGTTCGCGAAATCGTCGATATCAACGCGGCTGAGCTTACGGAGCTGGAACATTCGGTGTTGGTAGATCGTTTTGCGATGAATGGCAGAGACAAAAAAACGCTCGCCCAGCTGGGCAGCAAGCTAGGCCTAAGCAACGAGCGGGTCCGGCAGATTCAAAAAAAAGCCGTCTCCAAAATCCACGACACCTTGCACCAGCGGTACCTTGTAGCGTAAACTGTAGCTAGGCTGAAAAACAATGAGACAGTAAGACGCGACGTTTTATGGTAGTCTACAGTGTGAAAAGAATGAGGTGGGTTATGCCAAGCACAATAGAAATCATACATGAAATCGAGTCGCTTCCTGTGGAGGAGCGGGCTTTTGTTGCTGACTCGGTACTCCGCACTCTGAATCAGCCCGACCCGGAGATTGACAAAAAATGGGCTGTCGCAGCGAAGCGTCGCTTGAATGACTTGCGTTCAGGACGCGTCAAGCCAGTCCCCGGCGAAGAAGTTTTTGCCAAAATACGTCAGCGGTTCACAACATGAAACATTCCTTTCATCCGGAAGCAGAGAGCGAGTTCATGGACGCCGTTGCGTACTATGAGGAATGCGAGATCGGACTCGGATTCGATCTCTCGTGCGAGATTCAGGCCTCTATTCAAAATGCTGTCGATTATCCCACCATGTGGCCTGAAATCGAAGACGATGTCCGCCGATGCCTTGTTCATCGCTTTCCGTATGGTGTGCTTTACAGTATCGAGCCGCACGGTATATTCATCCTCGCTATAATGCATCTGCATCGTGTCCCAGACTATTGGAAACACAGGCTGGACACAGGCTGAAAAACTTTATGTGCTTCATGGTGTATTTGTTTTTAATTTTTCCCAGTCAACCAATTAGCCAATCAGCCAGTCAACCAGGAGATTACTATGCTTAGCAAGACTATCGAAAAGGCGATTAACGACCAACTCAATTTCGAAATTTTCTCTGCCAATATTTATTTGTCCATGGCTGCTTATTTCGACTCGCTGAACCTGGCGGGTTTTGCCAACTGGATGAAGGTGCAATATCAGGAAGAGTTTTTCCACGCGATGAAGTTTTACGACTACATAAACGAGCGCGGCGGGCGAGTACTGTTGACGGCCCAGCCAGCCCCGCCAACGGAGTGGGAATCTCCCCAGGCTGCGTTTGAAAACGCCCTTAACCATGAGCGGATCGTAAGTGGCAGGGTCGGCGAGCTGATGTCTTTGGCGATGGATGAGAAGGACCACGCGTCGGTGAATTTCATGCAGTGGTTCGTCGGCGAGCAGGTCGAGGAAGAAGCCAACGTCGATGGCATTGTCCAGCAGCTCAAGCTCATGGCTGGGGCGCCGGGCGGGCTGTTTATGCTGGACCGCGAGCTGGGCGGGCGAGTCTTTACGCCGCCGACGACTGGAGGTGCATGATGACGCAATTCGACGCCGGAGAGATATTCACCCTTGCTGCGCAGATCGAGCGAGACGGAGCCAACCTGTACCAGGCCGCAGCCAAGGTAGCTACGGGTCAGACCAAGGCCCTGCTGGAGAGACTTGCCGCGATGGAAGCTGACCACGAGCGGACGTTCATCGAAATGCAGGAAGGCCTGGAGCATATCGACTCGCACATCCAGGCCGGGGCGAGCGAAGAGTCTCTTGTCTATCTGCGAGCCAAGGTGCAGGGGAAGGTTTTCTGCAACGACGTGCCGACCTCAGCCTTGGGCGGTATGTGCATCGAGGATATTTTGAAAAACGCCATCGAGCTGGAAAAGGACACTATCGTTTTTTATCAGTGCCTCAAAGAGCAGATAGCAACGTCCGTCGAAACCGCCCGCCGTATCGACACTATAATAAAGCAGGAAATCGGACACATCCTGGAGCTGACAAAACAACTCGACGCGGTGAAGGGGAAGTAGTCAGGAGTCAGTAAGAGCAGAAACTATTCCAATATATCGGGAAGCCTGGCAAATGATTGACATATTTGCATCGATCTGATATTGTAATACCAAACACTATCGATGGAGTACCTGTCATGCAAACGGTAACCGTATCGCCAAAGTTTCAAGTCGTTATTCCTCGTCCGATCCGAGATCATCTGCGCCTTGAGCCCGGGCAGAAAATGCAGGTTATCGAGTATGCCGGACGAGTAGAGCTTATCCCCGAACGCGACATCTCGGAACTTAGAGGGTTCGTCAAGGGAATCAACACGAGCTTCAAAAGGGAAGGGGATAGAGTATGAATGTGGTAGACTCGTCAAGCTGGCTGGAATATTTTACTGACGGCAAGAACGCTTCTCGTTTTGCTGTGCCCCTCAAAGATATCGAATCGCTGATAGTTCCTGCCGTTTCAATATACGAAGTTTTCAAGGTTCTCCTTCGTGAAGCGGGAGAAGAGTCCGCCCTGCAGGCAGTCTCCGCAATGCAGCGAGGCAATGTTATAGACCTTACGCCACAACTTGCTCTCTCGGCAGCCAAGATGAGTCTTGAACACTCCCTTCCGATGGCAGACAGCGTTATTCTTGCTGCGGCACGCGAAAACGAAGCTACCGTCTGGACACAGGATGCAGACTTCAAAGGGCTGGATAACGTAAAATATTTTCCAAAGAAATAAAGGGCAACCACGGCACCGGGCTAAGCACTATAAATGATATCTCTGTATATTTGTATTTCCCGATATATCGGGGTGGTTCTTTTTCAGGGGTTTTAATATGACAAGCAGGAGTTTTGAAGCAGTCAAGGTTACGGAAAATGTTTATTGGGTCGGAGCTATCGACTGGGACATTCGCGACTTCCATGGCTATCGTACGGGCCAAGGCACGACGTACAACGCGTACCTGATCCTGGGCGAGAAACTTACGCTCGTCGATACCGTCAAGGCTCCCTTCTGCGACGAGATGTTCGAGCGGATAGCTTCGATCGTAGACCCCTGCAAGATAGACTATATCGTCTCGAACCATTCGGAGATGGACCACACCGGAGCTCTGCCGCGCACCGTCCATGTCGTCAAGCCTGAGAAAATTTTCGCATCGAAAATGGGCGCCCGAGCGTTGGCAAGCCATTTTCATATGGATCGCGAAATTCAGGTCGTCGCTGACGGCGAGACCATCGACCTCGGCGGGCTGAAACTTTCGTTCGTCGAAACCCGCATGTGTCATTGGCCTGACAGCATGGTCAGCTATCTGCACGAAGACAAGCTGTTGTTCTCCCAGGACGCCTTCGGCATGCACCTAGCCAGCTACGAACGCTTCGCCGACGAACTTGACCCGCGAACCCTGAAAAACGAAGCTGCGAAATACTATGCGAATATCCTGCTGCACCTGCCGCATATCATCGAGAAAACGATCGCCAAACTCGAAGGCCTGGGCCTGGAGCTAAGCGTTGTCGCGCCAGACCATGGGCCGATTTATCGCAGGGGCGAAGACATAACCGACATCATCGGCTCGTATGCCCGGTGGAATAAACAATCGCCGAGCGACAAGGCGGTGGTGGTCTACGACACGATGTGGCACAGCACCGCAAGCATGGCCCGGGCTATCGGCGAGGGCCTGTCCGCTGGGGGCATGAAGGTACGCATGATGCCCGCAGGAGCTGTCCACCGCAGCGATATCGTAACCGAACTGCTCGATGCGGGGGCTTTGCTCGTAGGTTCGCCCACGCTGAACAATGGCTTATTCCCGACGATAGCTGAGACGATGTGCTACATAACAGGCCTAAAACCCCGCAACCTTATAGGCGCTGCGTTCGGCTCGTTTGGCTGGAGCGGCGAGGCTTCTCGCAAACTGCACGAAATGCTCGCAGACATCGGCGTGAAAATGGTAGCTCCGCCATTGCGGGTAAACTATGTGCCGGACGAAGACGCGCTGGAGCAGTGTCGCCAACTCGGCGAGTATGTAGCCCGGGCCAACCAGGCCCAATTGGCGGGGAAGGAAATTCCCACGCTCTGCGAAGAGCCGGAAAAAAAGTCCGCTAAACCCGGCAAGGCAACCAAATGTAAAATCGATATCAACTCGGGCGTGCGAAAGCTGGCTGTCGAGCCGGGCCTGTCTGTCTTCAAGGCGCTGGGGGGGCAGGACATTATGCTGCCAACCATCTGTGGCGGCGAGGGTTTGTGTGGCTGTTGCAAAATCACCGTCCTACAAGGCGCCTCGGAAATAACTCCAGCTGAGCGACAGCAACTCACCGGCGCCCAGCTTCAGGCCAACATTCGCCTGGCCTGTCAGGTTGTCGTGCGAGAGGATATGAAAATTATCGTGCCGGAAGAGTCGCTCGGCGCACAGCAGTTCCAAGGCCTGGTCGAGGAAATCACCGAGTTGAACCATGATATAAAAAGGCTACGGATTAAACTCATCGAACCTGGCCAGCTGGAGTTTCGCCCGGGTCAGTATATTAAATTCAATGTGCCCACGAGCATCGAGCCTGGCGGAATATCCCGAGCCTACAGCTTCGCCGCCAGCCCGAGCCAAGCCAAGGCGGGCTATGTCGAACTAATGATCCGTCGCGTCCCAGGCGGCGTGTGCACGGGCTGGGTTTTTCAGCATCTCCAAGCTGGCGACGCGGTTTCCTTCGCTGGGCCCTTCGGCAGCTTCGCACTGTCCGACAGCGACAGCGAGATGATATGGATCGGCGGCGGGTCGGGCCTAAGCCCGTTCTGGTCGATGCTGCAATACATGCGGGAAAATAATATCGCCCGTAAATGCACGCTGTTTTTCGGCGCCGTGCAAAAGCGCGACCTGCTGCTGATGGCTGAGCTTCAAGACCTCCAGACCCAGCTGGACTGGTTTACTTTTGTCCCAGCCTTGTCCGCCCCAGCTGAGGGGGACAATTGGCCCGGCGAGGTCGGACTGGTTACGGATGTTGTCGCCCGACATATCAAAGACGGCTCGAAAGCTGAGGCCTATCTCTGCGGGTCGCCCGGAATGATAGACGCCGCTATCAACACGCTGCTTGGATTGAACTTTGAAGACTCGCGGATTTTCCGCGACGACCACACGCACACAAATCCGCCGCGAAAGAACGTATAGAACACAAAGCTCACCATGAAGCACATGAAGAGCATGAAAAAAGTAATCAGTAATCCATTTTAGAAAGGAATTATCATGGCACGCATTGAACCTGTTTCGATCGAAGCTGCACCGGAAGCATCCAAGCCAATTCTTGAAAACATCAAAGCCAAGTTCGGCATGGTACCGAATATCTTTGGCACGGTCGCCTGCTCGCCTACGGCGCTCAAGTCGCTGATGGGCCTGTTCGGAACGCTGGAAGGCGGCGAGCTAAGCGGCCTGGCGCACGAAGCCATCGCCCTGCGCGTCGGCCAAATACATGGCTGTGCGTATTGCTCCGCCGCCCACACCGCCAAGGCCAAGATGGCCGGGGCCAGCGACGAAGAAGCCATCGGCTTTCGCAAAGGCCAAGCCGCTGACGCGAAAATCCAGGCCCTGCTGAACTTCGCAACCGCGACGGTCGAAAAACGAGGCGAGTTGGCCGACGAAGATATCCAACAGGCCCGCCAGGCTGGCGTGACGGACTCGGAACTTTTCGAGACACTCGCCATCGTCGCGTGCAACACTTTCACGAACTATATAAACGCGCTAGCCCAGACCGTCGTGGACTTCCCGCCCGCGCCGAAAATAGACTGATAAATGTAGCCTAGCCGCCCTCGGCTGGGAAAATGTAGGACATAGGAGAATTGAAAATGCAAAAATACACTTGCGATATTTGCGGCTATATTTACGACCCCGCCATCGGCGACCCAGCCAATGGAGCCCCGGCCGGGACAGCCTTTGCCAACCTGCCCGACGACTGGGTTTGCCCGGAATGCGGTGCTTCTATGGACGATTTCTCGCCGACAGAGTAAAGCGTAGGTCATGCAACTTGTTGCATGGCAACTCTATTGACGATAAGGAACCTGCGATGGCTGATGAAACAAACAATCGACGCGTCGAGCCTTTCGTGATGGTTATCTTCGGAGCCTCGGGCGACCTGGCCCGGCGAAAACTCCTGCCCGCCATCTTCAGGCTCTGGCAACAAGGCCTGCTTGGCGAGGCGTTCGATGTGGTTGGTTTCGCGCGGAGCGAGATGGCTGACGAAACTTTTCGCCAGGGGCTGATGGAGTCTATAACAGATTCGTCCCTGCTCGAGAGGGAAACTATCGACCAGGCTGCGTGGGAGGCCTTCGCGTCGCACCTGCATTATCATCGGGGCGATTACGGCAGCCAGGCTGACTACAAAGCCCTGGCCCGGAAGGTAAACTCGCTGGGCGGGCCAGACCAGGAGGCTAACTGCTTGTTTTACCTAGCCACGCCGCCGGGCGCGTTTGAGACTGTAATTTCGCATCTAAACCAGGCTGGCCTGGCCCGGCGTGGACAACACTCGCCCTGGAGTCGACTCGTCATCGAGAAACCGTTTGGGCATGATCTGAACTCTGCCCAGCAGCTCAACGCCGCTGCCCTTGGCGCGTTTGAGGAAGGCCAGGTGTTCCGCATCGACCACTATCTCGGCAAGGAGACAGTGCAGAATATTCTCGTGCTGCGATTCGCCAATAGCGTCTTCGAGCACCTTTGGGGGCACGACTATGTGGACCATGTGCAGATTACCGTCAGCGAATCTCTCGGGGTTGGCAGCCGGGGCAGCTACTACGACCAGGCGGGGGCCTTGCGGGACATGGTGCAAAACCACATGATGCACTTACTGAGTCTCGTGGCGATGGAGCCTCCGATATCGCTGACCGCCCAGGCCATTCGCAACGAGAAGGAAAAGGTCCTCCGGTCGCTCAGGCCTATCCCACCAGCCTGCGCCGCCAATGGAGTAGTCCGAGGCCAATACACAACTGGGGTCTTGGCGGGAAAATCCTTGGCGGGATATCGCTCCACCCCGAACGTGCGGGCCGACAGCGGTACGGAAACATTCGTAGCCTTCAAAGCCTATATAGACAATTGGCGATGGGCGTCGGTGCCGTTTTATTTACGGACCGGCAAGTGCTTGCCTCGGCGGTGTACGGAAATTTCGATCCACTTCAAGGATGTGCCTCAGGTGCTGTTCAACAAGCCTCCCGCAGGCCCGCTGCAGGCCAATGTGTTGGCGATTCGCGTTCAGCCAGAGGAGGGAATTTCCCTGGAGTTCCAGGCCAAGGCGCCAGGGCCGGCAATGAACATTCAGCCGCTGCGGATGGATTTTGACTACGAAAAATCCTTCGGCGCCACCCCACCGGACGCTTACGAGAGACTGCTGTTGGACGCAGCTATGGGCGACGCGACCCTCTTTACCCGCAGCGACGAGGTTCTCGCAGCTTGGCGATTCGTCATGCCCATCATCAGCGGGTGCAGCCAGGCGCGGGCGGAAAATCTACACGAATACCCAGCTGGCTCGTGGGGCCCAGCCGCGGCGGAGGAACTTATCCGAGCCGACGGCAGGGAGTGGCACTTGCGGTGATGGATTATTTTGCCAGGGCTTTGGTGCAGGCGACGGTGTTTTTCAGCAGCATCGCGGTTGTTACCTGGCCAACGCCGCCGGGGACGGGAGTGATGGCTGCGACTTTCTGCATCGCGCCGTCGAAGTCCACATCGCCGACGGTCTGCATCGCCAGCTTGCCGGCTTCGTTGCGGAGGGGCTGACCCTCGTCGTCGAAGCCCTTGGGTATGCGGTTGATAGCGACATCGATAACGATGGCGCCTTCCTTGAGCATGTCCGCGGAGACAAGCGGCGAGAGGTCCGGCAGGGTCGCGAACGGGTTGGCCTTTTTGAGAGCCTTGTAGCCCTGCCAGCGTATCTGCCGCACGCCCGTTGCGACGATGACCACATCGGCCCGGCTGGTGTGGAAGGCCAGGTCTTTCGTGGCGACATGGCAGATGGTAACGGTCGGCGAGAAGTCGAAACTGTCCAGCAGCATCACCGCTGCGGGCTTGCCGAAGACTTCACTATGGCCGACGATGACGACTTCCAGCCCGGCGAGCTTTGCCTTGCCACCGACGGTTCGCTGCAGCAGTTCCACCGCGGACATTGCGGTGCAAGGCCCGACCGCCCCGCCGCCGTAAAACAGCTTGCCCAGATTCTCCGGGTGCATGCCCTCGACATCTTTCTCCACCGCCAATGCCATCTGCATCTCGCGGGCGTCGAAGTGGCTCGGCAGCGGCATTTGCAGGATAATCCCGGTTACAGCCTGGTCGCTGTTAGCCCGGGCCAGCAGGTCCAGCAAGTCCGCCTCGGTCGCCTCAGCCGGCAGGGTTCGCAGCTCATATTCGATACCCACCGACTCGCACGCCTTGGCTTGCATGTTCGTGTAGATTTTCGAAGCCGGGTTCTCGCCCACCTGCACCGCTACCAAATGCGGGGCCGTCCCCGCCGCGATAAGCTGCTCCACCTCATGGGCCAAGTCCTGCTTGATTTCCTCAGCCGGGCCCTGGCCGTCAATTATCTTCGCTGCCATATCTAAATCTCCATGTTCAGTTATCGGTAATCAGTAATCAGTTATCGGGTGCTGTGGTTTTTTCAATACTCCGCGGGTAATTCTTCGACTTCCGTCAGGCTGAAGACAGGGCCGTCGGTGCAGACGTATTTGCTGCCGATATTGCACCGCCCACACTTGCCAATGCCGCACTTCATTCGCATCTCGAATGACAGGTACGTATCGTCAGGCTGGAATTTTAGTTTCTCGATAATCGGCACGGTGAACTTCAGCATTATCGGCGGGCCACACACCAGGCAGACCGCGTTGTCCGCCGACGGCGCGACCTCTTCCAGCACGGACGGCACGAACCCGACGTGTCTCGCCCAGCCATCGGCGGGGGTGTCGATGGTGAGGTGAACATCGATGCCGTCGGTGTTTTCCCACTCGATGAATTCCTCACGATAGCAAAGCTCGCCGGGGCTTCTGGCTCCGTAGACCACTGTGATGTCGCCGACGGTAGGCCTGATAGACGGGTGCAGCAGGTAGCGGATGGTCGAGCGGAGCGTGGTAACGGCAAAGCCGCCCGAGACGATTACGATGTTCTTGCCGGCGAATTTTTCTATCGGGTACCCGTTGCCCAAAGGCCCGCGCAGGCCCATCTGTCGGCCTGGCTCGGACTCGTGCAACGCGGTGGTTACCACGCCCGTGTCGTACCGCTTGACGGTGAACTCTATGTAGTCCGCGTCCAACGGCGAGGAGGCGATGCCGATGGGACACTCGCCGCAGCCTAGTATCGAAAGCTCAGCGAATTGGCCTATGCGAAAATCGAATTTCTTTCGGTCGTCGGGGTTTTGAAACCGCAGCCGAAATGTCCGCAGATCCTTAGCTTCGTTCTCAACGGTAATTTTGTCGATGACGACCGGATAGGGAATGTATGGATTCGTGCTCATATTTTATGTCCGTTTTATTTTCGTTCTTCGATGGCTTTGAGTACTTCGCGCACATCGCCGTGGGCTGGGCAGGCTTCGATGCATCTGCCGCAGCCTGTGCAGAAAGTGATGCCGAAATTTTTGTACCCATAGTTGAACTTGTGCATTATTCGTTGTCGCGCGCGCGGGTTCTGGTTGTCTCTCGGGTTGTGGCCTGAGGCGTGTTTGGTGAACTGCGAGAATTGACATGTGTCCCAGTTTCGCACTCTCGCGCCGAGCTGGCCTCGCGTTTCCTCGGAGATATCGAAGCAGTGACAGGTCGGGCAGAGATATGCGCACGCGCCGCAGCCAACGCACCGCTGGCCTATCTGCTGCCAGAAGTCCGACTCGAACATCCCGTCGAGTTTCTCAGCCAGCTCCGCGGGGTCCAGCACGTCGGTAACACGCTTCGCTGCGGCGTCGCGAAGAGCTTCCAACTCGGCGATGTCCTCGGCTGATGCGTCTGGCAGAGACTCGACGCAGTCCATCAGATCGGCTATTTTCTCGCGTCGCTCGCTGTCGAAAACTTCCAGCATGAACTGTCCGTTGGCTAAGCGCGTGATGAACATGTCCGCTTCGCCGGGGTCCATCAAGCTAATGCCCAGCATCTCGCAAAAACAAGTATCGGGAGATTCTTCAGGCCCGCGACCCATGCCGATAATAGCTGTCGCCGCCCGGCGGTCGATATAAGGCCCGTCCGGCGAGGGCTCAGCGGAGAAGACCGCGTCCAGCACCCGCACCGCTGCGATGTCAGTTGGGTGCAAGCCAAAGATAATCTGAGGCTCGGGCGGTTTTGGCCCGGCGACCTGCTCGGTACCCTTGCCCAGCTTGAAGTAGAACAGCACCTCCGTGCGAGGCAGCAGGGCCTGCTTGGCTCCACTGCGAGGGATAGCAGAATCCAACGCCACAGCCTGGCCATCCCGCACCCAGTCGAACTTCGTAAGGCTGCCAGCCACGACCGGCGCGAAGACCTTCCGCCGCTTGGCCAGGTCCGAAATAAACCCAGCCATGCCGCCCGGCTCGATGATTTTATATTCTATCGTCATAATTTTTGTACTGACTCCTGAATCCTGACTCCTGAATCCTGACTCCTGAATCCTGACTTCTGAATCCCAGCTCCCGACTACTTAAACATCTCGTCGTTGTCTTCTTCTTTGAAGCAGCTCATGGGTGGATCGTCGTCTGGGTTTTCCCCAGCTACGAATTCGAAAATCTCCTCGACGTCTTTGCGGAGTTTGTCGTTGTATAGTTTCAGGTTTACGCCCGTCGGGCAGGCTCGCTCGCAAGCGCCGCAGCCTGTGCATCGGCCTGATAAATGTCCCAGCCTGGTCTGATGGAAGAACGCCGCGTCGGCGGGGTCGTCGGTTTTGCTCATCCATTTTGGCTTGGTGCATTCGGTGAAGCATGTCGTGCAGTAGCAGGCCGGGCAGACATTGCGACAGGCAAAACAGAGGATGCACTTATCCATCTCGCGGGCGAAAACTTCCCACCGCTCATCGACGCTCATCGCCTCGGTTTGGGCCACAGCGGGGGATATGCTCGCTACATCAGGTTGGCTTGCGGGCTTGGCGATGAGATAATCCGCGAACCTTGGGTTGCGGTTGGCGCACTGCAGGCAGGTCGGAAAGACGACCTCCTCCAGAGCGATTCGTTGCTCGCCGTCGCAGGTGGTAACAACCAGCTCGCCATCGACGACGCGGGCGTCTTTGAAGTTTTTCCGCTCCAAAGCAAGGTGTACCAGTTTGCGGTCTATCACACCGTCACACGGCGCGCCGATTATGACCAGCTCGTCCCTGCTGACCTGATTTTCCTGAATCAGGCCGACCACCGACCGCTCGTCGCAACCTTTGACGACGATGCCGACGCGCTTGCCTTTTAGCTTGTGGAGATAGTTGGCCAGGTTGTTCTCGCAGGTACGGTCGAATATCAGCTTGGCTGCGTCGTCAGCCTGGTCGATAACCACAGGCCTGGACGCCAGCTCGCGCGAGACCTTCTCATAGCCTACCACGACATCAACCTCGCCGTCGCGAAGCAACTGACCAGCCAGGTCGTTAAGATTTTTCACTTCATTTCCCATCGTCATTCCAATTTTAAGTTTTCAGTAATCAGTAAAACAAAAACGGCAGCTCGAACGGCACGAATTAAAACGAATGGCACGAATTTTTTCTTTTTCTTTTGCTGATTACTGACAACTTTTTCCACGGCAGGGGCATTGTTGCGTTTGCTCCTGGGCCTGGGTTTCCAGTTCGTCCAGCAGTTCCGCTGGGGGTTGCCAGAGCTGCTTTACCATTCGCTTGGCTGGGCCTAGCTTGCGGACGGACTCGGTTACTTCGGTGATGATGTCAGCGAACTTTTGGCCTTCCGCTGCACTTACCCACGAGAACTGAACCCGCCCGTCCTCCAGGCCTGTGAAGTCCAGCATCTGTTTGAGAGCTACGAACCGCCGGCGGGCGAAGTAGTTGCCCGTGAGGTAATGGCAGTCGCCCGGATGACAGCCACTGACGAGCACGCCGTCGAGCCCCTGCTGCAAGGCTCGCAAAATGAACATGGGATTCACCCGTCCGCTGCACGGCACGCGAATGACCCGCACATTCGGCGGGTATTGTATCCGCGAGACGCCCGCAAGGTCAGCCCCGGCGTAGCTGCACCAGTTGCACAAAAACGCCAGTATCTTAGGCTGCCATTGCTCGGCCTGTTTTTTATTTTCAGTCGTGCTCATAGTTCCATAATTTCCGCAAGAATCTGTTGGTTGGTGAAGCCTCGCAGGTCCAGGGCGTTGCTTCGACACGCCGCTACGCACGCGCCGCAGCCCTTGCAGATGGCGGGGTTGACCTTGGCGAAGGTTTTGTCCTCTCGTCCGATGCGTTGGCTCTCGACGGTGATTGCGTTGTATGGGCAGAGGTGTTCGCATAGGCCACACGCTACGCACGCGTCGGGGTCGCACTCGGCGATGGCGCCCTGGGCTGCAATCTCCGTCCGCTCTAGTATGCTGCACGCCCGCGAGCCTGCTGCCAGTGCCTGGGCAATACTTTCGCCCGCGTTTTTCGGACTATGTGCAAGGCCGGCCAGGAATATGCCGTCGGTCGCGAACTCCACAGGCCTAAGTTTTACATGGGCTTCGAGGAAAAATCCCTCGTCGTTGACGGGCACCTTCAACTGCTTGCCCAGGGCGTCGTTGGCCTGGACATCAGGCTCGACGCCGGTCGACAGCACGACCAGATCCGCGGGGATATCGACAACCTGGCCTATGATTCCCTCGGTAATCGAGACGACAAGTCCAGCCTTATCTCGCTTCACCACCGGCGGAGCGTCAGCTTCGAAACGAATGAAGTTTACGCCAAGCTCGCGCGCCCGTTGGTAGTGGGTCTCCTGGCTGCCGTATGTTCGGATGTCGCGATAGAGCACGACCACATCAGTTTCCGGCGAGGCTTTTTTGACATCCGCGGCGTTGATAACCGCCCGCGTGCAGCAAAGCCTGGAGCACCAGGGGTGCTCGTCCGTCCGCGAGCCTACGCACTGAATCATCACGATGCGCGAGGGTTTCTCCGCCGCTATCGTCTCGCCGTCAGCCAGCTTCTGGTGCAGGTCGAGCTGCGTAATTACGCTCGGATCGCTTGCGAGATAATCCGTAGGCTGGTGCGCCTTTGCTCCGGTAGCTACGACGACCACGCCGTGGTCTATCTCCTGCCCGTTGGAAAGTTTCGTTTTGAAATTGCCCACGAACCCGCCGACCTCTTCGACCGTCGTGTCGGTGCAAACATTTATCTGCGAGAATGTGCCCAGCCGCTCGCGACACTCATCCAACAGCCTGCCGTAGTCCTGTCCGTCAAAACCCGTGCGAACCTGTCGGAGGTTGCCGCCGAGTTCTTTTTCCTTCTCGACGAGGAAGACTTCATAGCCCCGGTCCGCGATGGCCATGGCTGCGTGCATGCCGCTTGCGCCGCCGCCGATGACCAGGGCCTTTTGGATGACGGGCATCTTTTCCGCGTGCAGTGCTTTGAGCAGCCTGGCCTTGGCAGCGACCATCCGCAGCAGGTCCATCGCCTTGGCCGTGGCTGCCTCCGGCTCGTTCATGTGCGCCCAGGAACACTGGTCGCGGATGTTGGTCATAGCGAACAGGTCGGGGTTCAGCCCAGCCTCTCGCAGGGTTTCGCGGAACAGCGCCTCGTGCGTCCGCGGCGTGCACGAAGCCACCACCACGCGGTTGAGGTTTTTCTCGATAATCACATCGCGGATATGCTCCTGCGTGTCCTGGCTGCAGGTGTAGAGATTTTCCTCAGCGTGAACCACGCCCGGGAGCGACTTGCTATACTCCGCCACGGAAGGCACATCCACAACGCCGCCGATGTTTATGCCGCAATGACATACGAACACGCCGATGCGCGGAGCCTCAGCGGAGAGGTCCATCTCCGGCGGGTACTCAGGCTCGCGGGTCAGCGTGCCAGCCGCCTCGGACAACAGCCGACCAGCCTGGCAGGCAGCAGCGGATGACTGAACGACCGTCTCGGGAATGTCCTTAGGCCCAGCTGCGACACCAGCTGCGAAAATACCCTCGCGCGAAGTCTGCAGCGGGAAGTCCGGGTCCGTCCACACGAAGCCATACTCGTCGCAACGCACGCCCAGCTTATTGGCCAGGTGTCGCAACTCCGCAGGGGCGGTGAACCCGACAGACTGGACGACCATGTCGAAATTCTCGCGGGCGACCTGGCCCTTGGCGTCGGTGTACTGCAACACAAGTTGGCCGCTCTGCTCGTCGCGCTCTATGTTGTATACGCGCGACCGCTCGAACCGCACGCCATATTCCTCTTGCGCGCGGGTGCAGTATTTGTCGAAATCCTTGCCGTAGGCTCGGACGTCCATGAAGAAAATCGTCGGGTGGACTCGCTTCTCGTGCTCGTGCGCGATGACCGCTTCCTTCACCGCGTACATGCAGCAGACGCTGGAGCAGTAGCCGTTGTGACAGGAAATGTCGCGCGAGCCGACGCACTGAAGGAAAGCTACTTTCGCTGGCACCTTGCCGTCGCTTGGCCTGACGACGTGGCCTCCTGTCGGGCCCGAGGCTGAGAGTATCCGCTCGAACTCCATGGAGGTAATTACATCGGCGTACCGCGAGCCGCCCAGGTCGAAGTTGGCCTGCTTGGAAAACAGCTCCGCTCCGGGGCAGAGGATTATCGAGCCGACATCGATGTCGCTGTATGTTGCAACCTGGCTGTGGTCGATAGCGTCAGCCTTGCACGCCCGCACGCACTCCTGACAGTTCGAGCAAATGCCGCACTGCATACACCGCTGGGCTTCGATGGCGACATCCTCAGCGGTGTAACCCGTCTCGACCTCGTCAAACGTGGAGGTTCGCTGCTGGAGGTCTATCATCGGCACGTCGACCCGCTGAACCTCAGGCTCCACTCGGCCCGTCAGGTCGGGGTAGGCTATCGGTATCGCACTTTCCATCGGCGGGAGCAACTCCTCGCCGCGGAGATAGCGGTGCATGTTTTCGCTGGCGTGGTTGCCGTGGGCGATGGCTTCGATGACGCTGGCTGGGCCCGAGACAGCGTCGCCGCCGGCAAAGACGCCTTCCATCGAGGTTGCCAGGGTTTTTTCGTCGACATCCAGCGTGCCCCATCGCGTGGTTTTCAGCTCGTCGCCCAGCCAGGTCAGCTCGGGCTTTTGGCCGATGGCGGGTATCAGAGCGTCCGCCTGGAGTTCAAAGGTGTCGCCCTCGATCGGCACGGGTCGCCGTCTGCCGGATTCGTCGGGCTTGCCTAGTTTCATCCGCTGACACCGCACAGCTGTAATTTTTTTCGCCCCGCCCAGGGGCGTCGAAAGAATCTCCGTCGGGTTGGCCAGGAAGAGAAACTCGACGCCCTCTTCGATAGCTTCTTCGACCTCGCGGTCGTCCGCGGGCATTTCCGATCGCGTCCGCCGATAGACCACGGTAACTTTCTTGCCCAGCCGAACCGATGTCCGAGCTGCGTCGATAGCTGCGTTGCCGCCGCCGGCCACGACGACCTTCTCGCCGATGTCCATGGATTGGCCATGGGCTAAATTCCGCAGAAACTCCACGCCGTCGCAAACCCCCGCCGTGTCGTCCTCGCCGTCCAGGCCCATCTTGCTGCCAACATGCGCCCCGACCGCCAGCAGCACGCCGG
The DNA here is from genome assembly GCA_029933955.1 of Phycisphaerae bacterium. Lineage (GTDB taxonomy): Bacteria > Planctomycetota > Phycisphaerae > SM23-33 > SM23-33 > B1-G9. Next base: position 5,262 of record JAOZNE010000009.1, on the reverse strand, counting down.
CGTAGTCTTTCCGCAAATCCGCCAGGGTAATGTCCTCGCCGATCTTCACGCCGCAACGAATATCCACGCCAAGCTTGCGGATGATGTCTATCTCTAAATCCAGCTGATCCTTAGGCAGGCGGTAGTCCGGTATGCCGTATCGCATCATGCCGCCAGGGGCGGGCAGGGCTTCGAAAACCGTTACCGCATAGCCCTGTCTGGTGAGGTTCGCCGCAGCCTGCAAGCCCGCTGGGCCCGCGCCGATGACCGCTATTTTTTCCTCGCGGGTAACGCCAGGCTGCTCGATAGCCTCTTCGACCTCGTCGGCGTGTTCGAGTTCCCAGTCGGAAATGAACCGCTTGAGATGCATGATATCCACCGGCGAGTCGATCTGGTTTCTAGTGCAGACGCCTTCGCAGAATCGCACGCAGACTCTGCCACAGACTGCGGGGAAAACCATTTTCTCGCGGACGATAGCCAAAGCCTCGGCGTATTTGCCCTGCTGGATAAGAGCGATGTAACCCTGCACGGGCACGCTGGCGGGGCAGGCTTGCTGGCAGGGTGGCTCGCCAGCCTTTTCTATGGTGAAAATGTTCGGCACGCCCTGGGCGTATGGGCGATAGATAGCTTTGCGTTGGCAGGTGTTTTCCTCGTACTCGTTCGGCACAGCCACGGGGCAGGCCAGCTCGCAGTCGCCGCAGCCCGTGCATTTGTCGGCGTCCACATAGCGAGGCTTGTGCTTGACCCGCACGCGATACCTGCCAGCCTGGCCCGTAACACTAAGCAGGTCACTGTAGGTCAGCAACTCGATGTTCAGGTGTCGGGCAGCTTCGACCAGCTTGGGCGAGAGGATGCACATCGAGCAGTCGTTGGTGGGGAAGGTTTTGTCAAGCCTGGCCATCACCCCGCCGATAGCGGGCGAGCTTTCCAGCAGGTAAACCTTTTGGCCCGAGTCCGCCAAGTCCAGCGCAGCCTGGATGCCACCAATGCCGCCACCAATAACCATCACCGCCCCGGTCTTAAAATCGTCAGCCGCTTTAATCATATCTATTCCAACACTTTTTCGATCTTGGCCTTGGTTTTTTCGCACGCATCGCCGCCAGCCAGAGCCTGGGCGATAAGTTTTTGTCGCATCTCTATGGTAAAAGTTCCAAGCTGTTTTGCCTGGTCTATCATCTCGCTCGGCGCGAATCCCTCCGCCACCGCCATCTCTCGCAACACCCGCATGACATCGCGGAACTTTACGTTCTGCGGACATTGCGAAGTGCAGGCGTAGCACTGAATGCACTCCCACAACAATGGCGAGGAGAGCACCTCCGCTCTCATACCCAGGAGCACCTGGCGGATAATTTTTCGCGGGTTGAACTCCGCGTTCACATCCGAAGCTGGACAAGCTGCGGTGCATGTTCCGCAGGAGTAGCACATGGTAACATTCTCCCCGCCAGGCCAGGCTGCCACATCGTACTTAAACTGCGAATCCAATTTCGTGCCGTCTATGGTTTTCATCATTATTACTCCATGTTTAAAGCAAATCCGAATTTCGATATTAGGATTTCGTATTTGCTACTCCAATGTCGGTCTTGGCAGCAGGTTTGCGCCTTCGAGAATCTCCGGTACTTTGTGCTCCCACTCGATAGCCATCAGGTGTATGCCCGCTACGCCTTGGATTTCTCGCAGCTGTTGAATCTGCTCTTGACAAATTTTGACACCCTCAGCCGGACCGTCCTGGGCTGCTTCCATCCGCTTGAGGATTTTTTCCGGTATGCGGATGCCAG
>JAOZNE010000009.1:0-3408 GCA_029933955.1 Phycisphaerae bacterium | reverse complement strand
CCGTCCTGGGCTGCTTCCATCCGCTTGAGGATTTTTTCCGGTATGCGGATGCCAGCGACATTGCTGTTCATGTACATCGCCATGCGATAGGCCTTGAGCGGCGTCAGCCCGGCGAGGATTTTCACCTTCTCGTGCAGGCCTCGGTCGCGCACCTGCTTCATCCATTCGACGAACCGATCCATGTCGTATATGCACTGGGTCTGGATGAAATCCACACCAGCTGACACCTTTTGGGCCAGCCTGGCTGCGCGGAAATCCACCGGGTCTGCGAACGGATTGGCAGCCGCTCCTATAAACATTCTAGGCGGAGCAAGCTGGCCTTTCTTGCCCTGGCGAATCTCATCGCCACAAGCGAACTTACCCTCGTCCCGCATATCCTTGACCATACGAATCAGCTGAGTCGAGTCGATGTCGAACACCTGCCGAGCGGTCGGGTGGTTGCCGAAACATTGATGGTCGCCGGTGAGGCAAAGAATGTTTTTCATGCCCAGAACATACGCGCCGAGGATATCAGCCTGGATAGCAAGGCGGTTGCGGTCTCGGCAGGTCATCTGTACCACAGGCTCCAGCCCGCGGTCCAGCAGCAGCTTGCCCGCGGCGATGCTGCTGATGCGGACGATAGCGGTCTGATTGTCCGTCAGGTTCACCGCGTCGACCTTACCAGCCAGGAAATCAGCCTTCTTGTCAACCAGGCTCACATCGGTACTCTTGGGCGGGCCAAGTTCCGAGGTTACCACAAAATGACCAGCCGCGAGCAGACGCTCTAAATTGCTTCCAGATTTCAATTCGCTCATGTTTTTTTTCCAGGATTCCCCAGCACTTATTTGCTATGTCCAACAATAGTTGACGAGTTGGAAATCATACCACTTGGCTTTGATCTTTTGCAAATAAGTGCTGGGTCAGTATTCAGGAGTCAGAAGGAAAAGTTTACAGTTCTGCCAGGTCTTCGCGGACGATTTTCCTAGGCCCGCCATCGTGTGTTTTCGACCAGTCCCTAGGGGCGGTTGGCTCGTCCAGCAGGTCAAGTTGGCCTATCGCTTCGAGTCGCTCGACGATATTAGCCCAGCCACATTCGATGTTTTCCTGGTCCACTTCGCACATGCCGTCTTGCGACCCGCCACACGGGCCGTTGGATAGCGACTTGCTGCACATGGTTACCGGGCAGACCCCGCCGTGGGTGCCCAGCTGGCAGTCGCCGCAGCCCAGACAGGCTTCGCTCCAGACGCCAGCGCCTTCGTTTATGCCCATGATTTGCGTGTTCAACGCCGGGTAGACGGGCTTGGACGCGTAGATGCGAGCAGCCAGTTGCACGCCTACGCCGCAAGCCATGGATACTATCGCGTCGCAGCCGGCTACCAGTTCGTCCAGGCCTTCGTAGAATTCTTTATCACAGCCTCGCTCGATGGTTTTCTCCAGGCTGTCCACCGCCCCAGGCCCCAGCCGCAACAGCGACGCCAAGGTAGCGACCTCCCGCTCGCCGCCAGCGTTGCAAACGCTAACGCAAGTCCCGCAGCCTAGCACGAGCACCTTGCGATGACCCCGAGCCTTGAGGAACCCCTGTATTTCTTCGATTGGTTTTTGTGTTGCGACTATCATTTTATTTCTCTTTCACAAGTTCCGCGAATCGCTCAGCTTCGTTTGCGGTCAGGGCTTCGTATTGCAGGGCGGAGGGGTCTATGCCTACTTTCGACAGCATTTCCCGTAGCCTGGTTAGTCTGTTCCTGGCTCGATCCGGGCCATCGAAATATTTGCAACTTCCCGGATTACAGCCCAGTACCAGCACCTGGTTCGTGCCTTGCTCGAAGGCTTTTAGTATGTTTCGCGGGTCTACCTTGCCCACGCATGGTACGGAGATAATCCGCATGTCGGCATCGTCAGGTTCGTTTTGTTGCCCCGCTGGGATGGCGGAGTTTTCGCAGGCGAAGACTGTGAGGGCTGGGGCCTGGGCCAATTGTCTACGGATTTTTTCGTCGGTATATTGTGGCAGGTCGATAGCCTGGGCTGGACATTCCGCAACGCATATGCCGCACTGTTGGCAGGCGATTTGCGAGATGTCAGCAGCTTGCTCTTTCTCGTCGAAGCGTATGGCTCCGTGCGGGCATAGACGCAGGCATGTCAGACACGAGACGCATTTTTCCGAATCGACCTTAGCTGCCTCGTCGATCGCCTCGCGGGTCGGGCAGGTGAGTAGCTGGGATATTTCGTGCACCGCCAGGTCAGCTTGGTCGCGCCATGCGTGGAACTCGCCGTCGCAGCCATCGAGGCCTAGGGCGAACACGCCGCGTCTGTTGGTCTGCACCGGGCCAAGCCAAATGTTCCCCGCCAGGCCAGGCTGCGGGCGAATCGCGAGGGTCTCGAAAAGCTCGCTCTGGCCCGTACTACGAACAAGGTCTGCCAGCACGAGCAGGTTGAATTGGCCTGTGATTTCCTCGCCGAGTTCACAGTCCAGCGAAGTTGCCTCGATAAGCCCGGCTGGCGTCTCCGCGAGGGAAATTTTTCCATCGTGTCGGCAGAACTCCACCCCGGCTGACCGGGCAGAGCGATAGAGCGTTTCAAGCCCAGCTGACGCCACCCGCGCGTTGCGACAATAAACGCGAATCTGTCGACAGCCTCGCCTGGCGAGATACCTCGCTGCGGCAAAGACCACCGAGCTGGCCAGCTTGCCCTGCTCAGCAGCAAGGTCTATCACGATCGCCAACGAGTGGGGAATATAGCCTTTCTGAATGTTCAGCATCAGCCCGGGCAGGTTCGTTATAGCTCGGGTCGGCTCGACGCCGAAGTCCTCCGCGCCCAGCGAAGTCGGGCCAAATGTATCGCCCGCCAGGATAATCGCACCAGCCTGGATGGTTTCAAACTGCTCCTGGCCAGCTTCGTCCGGGCGGGTTATCAGCACCTGAAAATCCCCAGCCTGGCCTGTGCATCGCCGGACTTTCGCGTCGGAGATAAATCTCGCGCCGCTGGCCTGGCTGGCAGCGAGTTGCTTGACAAGGGCTGCGGGGCTGTCCGGGCTGCGGAGGGACTCGGGCACATCGCCGCCGCGAGTTGAGATGCTCTCGATGAAACTTCCCAGCGAGCCTGACAAGCCTAGCGCCAACTTGGCCTCAGCCTGGCCTGGCAGAACCGTTACCTCAAGCCCACGGGCCAACAGGGCGGGGACAACACGCCCTGCGGAAATGCTCGCACCGATAACCAACACCGACGGGCGAACCACAGGCGGCGTCTTGGCCTGGGTTGCCGTCGCAGCGGCGTCAAATTTTTCAGTCGTATCAATCATTTGTAATCATTCACGCGAAAAAAACAAAATTCACCATGAAGAGCACGAAGCTTTTGTTTTTAAGAATTCTTTAAATTTCATGGATTCCCAAGCACTTATTTGCAAAACTTTTTTAAAACACAGTTAGTCTTTTA
>JAOZNE010000360.1:0-1622 GCA_029933955.1 Phycisphaerae bacterium | reverse complement strand
GTAGGCAACACCCCAATGACCCTAACCGACCCGTCAGGAATGTGCTGGGAAGGAATAAAATCCATGGCCACATCAACATGGAACAATGTAACATCCGTCGCAAACAATATTTGGAATGGCGTAAAATCCCAAGCAGCGAGTGTGTGGAATAACGCATCAAATACTGCTTCATCCATAGCCAACGACTCTTCCCATGAAATGATACACCTTCCGGATGTACGCCAAACGACCAGATCACGGATAGGCAAAGAATCAGCCGCCACGCGACTCGTTCAAGAACTTCACCCAGAACGGAATCCTGTATCCTATTTGAAGCATTTTCTGGATGGATCAGGCGAGACGATAGAATGGGGAGCGGGCGATCAGTTCACCAAATGGCTGGCAAAGGACAAAGAACTCCGGCAGCATTTAGATGAAAATATTTGGAAAAATGTGGTTTTGTCAGACTTGCAAATTGAGCGTCAACAAAGCGGAAAGCGATTTGGTACTTTCTCCAAAGTCTATAGGCCCAGGGGTGGCGATGTAACAGAAATGCTGCGGAGAGAAGTTAAGCTCGATCCAAACGGAGTGACTGATAGCCGCACTTCGCAATCAGCATCAGGATTGGGCTATATTGTTGGATCAGTGCATCCGACGCTCCATGTAAACGGAATATATGGAGTGAACAAAAACAAGCAGGGAAAGGATGTGTTAAACTACCATCTATATACTACGGTGAATGTAGTGGATGTTTATGATTTTCACAGTAAGCATCTGAATTGGCTAATGCCTGTAGGGAAACCCTACTACATTAAAGCAGGCTGGCAGGAAATGTGGACAACTACCATGCCTGAAGGTAAGCTTCCAACTAATGTGCTCCATGTAAATATTGGCTCACCGATAATTATCAATAGTAATATGGGAGGAGCAAACAGAAAGTAAATCAATATTATGTTCGTTACCAGATTGAATATAGGTACTGTGGAAAGGATTCATATGCATAATTGCGGTATATCAATGATTCGAGGCAAGTCATGTTCCGAATAACTTGGCATTGTCGGCTGGTAATTAGTGCCTTGGTCAGCCTGGTCAATATGTACGGATTATATAACTGCCTCGATGATCTGTTTAACAAAGGGGGCGTGAGTGGTGGCGAGGTTTTTGTATTACTGGAGTTTGCATACCTTGGTGTAATGGCCCTTGTTATATTTGCTAGCAATCTTGTGTCCGTTATGCCAAAATGGACCGACTTAATTCGTGTCTGTATCCTTACGACTGGCCTACTCCGATTGGACTGGCTTGCATTAATTATACTTACTCGGGATACTCCGTTTCTCCCGTCGCCAGAGCACACAGTGTCAGCTTTTTTGTTTTGCATTTTTTATATTCTTCTCTGGCTTGCTTTGCCGAAGTGTATCTGCAAAAAGAAGGCTGTTGAGAAATAGGGTATGTTCCCCTATTTATGGCAAGAAAATTGGTGGAGCGTAACATGTCTCGGGATCAAGCTGCGGATACCTACTTCAGCATGAGCGAGCCGGAAAGAATCGCCTCCACTGCCAGATACGACTCGCAATATAGCTATACCCCGAGAGACATGGGACACATTGAGGGGTTCATGTATGGGGTTGGCAAGTCGGCGGTCG
>JAOZNE010000008.1:0-21625 GCA_029933955.1 Phycisphaerae bacterium | reverse complement strand
CCAGGCCCGCGGGAGTACTATACCAGGACTCATATCGCCCAGCCATTTGCCCAAAATCATATGGACTACTCGCAAGATGTGATAAGTCGCCAGTCATATTCCCGCCAACCTCATTGTAGTATTTTTCCGACCTCTCGCCAAACATCGCGGATGTCTTCGGCGCAGCCGGTGGGTTGATATTCGATGACGGTTTGCTTGTGAACCTGAGCCATGGTTACCGCCTTGTCGTAGCGGACTCGCCCGGCGAGGGTTAAGTTTCGCTGCTCGGCTTGCTGCTCGATTTTCGCGGTAATTTCAGGGTTTATGTCCCACTTGTTTATGCACACGAGAGTTTCGATTCCGAAAAACTTTGTCAGGTCAGCTACTCGCTGCAGGTCGTGCAGGCCGCTGAGGGTCGGCTCGGTAACTATAAGCACGAGGTTCGCCCCCGTAATCGAAGCGATAACCGGACAGCCTATCCCCGGCGAGCCGTCGATGATTATCGTATTCAGCCCGCGGGCCTCGGCGAGTTTCCGGGCCTCGCTGCGGACCAGGCTGACGAGCTTGCCGGAGTTCTCCTCCGCCACGCCCAGCTTGGCGTGAGCCATAGGCCCGAAACGTGTGTCCGACAAAAACCATTGGCCATTCACCGCCGGTGCAAACTCGATAGCGTCGGCTGGGCAGAACCAGTTGCAGACGCCGCAGCCTTCACACGCGATCGGGTCAATTTTAAACACCTGCTTGCTAAGATAGCCCGGCGATTCCAGCATATCGTGAATGGTGGCGTTTGTCCGCGAAGAGCATGACCGCACGCAAAAGCTGCAGTCGCGACACGCGGAATCCACATCCGACCCCATGGCCCAGGACTCTGCGACGCCCTGCGATACAGCGTCGAAGCGGCAGACCTCTTGACATTTTCCGCAGGCGGTGCAGAGGTCGGTGTTGATTTTCGCCCGCAGACCGCCTGAGAAATTTTCCGTGCGAATAATCTCAGGCTCCAGCACCAGGTGCAGGTCAGCTGCGTCGACATCGCAGTCGGCAAGCACAGCCTGGTTCCTCGCCAGCGTGGCAAACGAAGCTACGATAGACGTCTTGCCCGTCCCGCCCTTGCCACTTATGACTACCAGTTCTTTCATTGCAGTTCCCATCTATGGCTTGGTAACCGATTTGAGCATCGCCTTTTCGTCCGCAGCTACATCCTTGCCCAGCACCTCCGCGATCGTCCCGCCGAACATCTTGCCCATCAGCCCGGTGTTCATCCCGGATATCCACACCTTGCCGTCGGCCCCTTCATACACTCCCCACGCGCAGGGCATGAGCGTCAACATTTCCGCATTGGTGGTCAAGATTCGCTTGGCGTAATCGGCTTTGCACAGCTCCACGATACGCACGGGGCGGTCGAACTGAACCCCATGCTTGGCCATCGCCTTGTTCATATTACGGATGGCGGGACAGCTCCACCCGTTGGCTTCGATGGCTTTTTTGAGTTCGACGCAGGTACGGTCTACATCTTGGTACCTGCTTTCGTGGATGTTGAGCATCATGCTGGGCATACTTTTCCACCCCACCAGGGCGGTAACGCCTACGCCAACGACAAACCCGATCGCAAGGCCGACAATCAGCCCCGCCCAGCGGTTCCTGCTGCCAGTGGGTTCCGTGCTGCTGTTCTGCGATAATTCAGTCATGGTAAATCCTTTCCGTATCTCAGGCCACTTTAAGGCCTATATTTCCCGATTCGCAGGCTTCCAGCCTCGCGCCCACATAACCTGTTTTCGTTCGATAAGATGCACCTGTACATTCTCAAAACCAGCTTCCTGGAGCAGGGCTTTGACCTCGCCGGGCTTGTAGTAGTCCTCGTTCCAAAGTCGCTGGGCCAGGGAGTTTTTTGGGAAATCGACGACTAATATCTCCCCGCCAGGCCGCAACACGCGGTGTGTTTCCCGAAGGATATCCCGCGGATTTTCCATCTCGTGCAAGGCCCACATCGAGACCACCGCGTCCATGCCCGCGTCTCTAACGAAGCTCAGGTGCGTGGCATTTTTACGGATGCACCGATATCGCTGTCCGTCAGAGGTATGGCGAGCCTTGGGGAAAGTTTGGTCAGAGATATCCACGCCGACAACTTTCTGGTGATATGTTTCCGCCAGGTATTGCACGAGGTTGCACGCTCCACAGCCCAGGTCGAGAAGCTGGCCCGCAAGTCGCAGCTCCAGACCAATCCGCCGATGTAGGCGGGGCTTGATCTTGTCGTAGAAATCGTCTTTTACCACCTGCTTACTCATCTCAATTTTACAACGTGATAATCATGTCTTCACAAACAAACATTACGCAAACGGGCACGTTCCCGTTGGACAACTTGAGCTACACGACGACGAATCACTGGACTTTGCGGAAAAGGTCGAGAAGACTTTCTCCGTATCCTTGGAGCCACATTTTTCGCAGGCGTGGGTTTTTTTGCCCCCGGACTTTTCCAAAAACGAACTGACCTGGCCACATTTTTTGCAGCGATATTCATAAACAGGCATTTTGCAGTCTCCTATCTCGCACTTGTCTTCACCTTTGAGCCAATGTTACTGAGCAGGCGGGTAAATATCGACTCGTGTTTTGGAACGGCATCGCAGGCTAGCTCGCCGCGGGAATAGGCCTCGGCTATTTTTCGGTCGTCGGGTATCCTGGCCAAAATCTCGATATCATTCTCCCGACAATACGAGGAAGTTTCCCGGTCACCAACATCGGCCCGATTGACTACCACTCCAAACGGCAGCTTCATCGCGCGGGTCATCTCGAGGGCCAGCTTCAGATCATTCAGGCCAAACGGCGTTGGCTCGGTAACCAGCACGACGAAATCGCAGCCGCGGACGCTTTCGATAACCGGGCAGGATGTGCCCGGCGGCGAGTCGATTATCGTTACATCCACCTCGGGGGCAGAGGCTTTCACCGCTTTTATCAGCGGCGGACTCATCACTTCGCCGACATTGAGCAGCCCGTGGGCGAACCGGATAGCCCCAGCCTGGCCTGTCTCCAACTTGCCCGTTGTACGGAAAACTTCCGTAATCGCGTCGACGGGACAAACAAGTTCGCACCCGCCGCAGCTGTGGCAAAGTTCGGGATACACCAGCACCTTTTTGCCCACGCAGACGATCGCGCTGTACTGGCAGATCTCGCCGCACTTGCCGCAGTTGATACACGCAGCTTCGTCAACTTCGGGAACCAGGCTGCCGACGGGCCTGCTCTGGCTGATGTCAGGCTTCAGGAAAATGTGGCCATTGGGTTCTTCGACGTCGCAGTCGAGATAGGCTACACTCCGGCCATTGCGCGACGCGACCTGCGCCAGGTTCGTAGCTACGGTCGTTTTGCCTGTGCCGCCCTTGCCGCTCGCTATGGCAATTTTCATCGGAGTCAATTGCAAAACTCTCCCTGAATGTGGCGCAGCCGCCCTCGGCTGTGTTGCTCCTACCATATTTCCGGTGTTTTTCACACAAACCTCCCAGCCGAGGGCGGCTAGGCTACAGTTTTCCGCGGAGCCTATGGAAGTTCGGGCGCCCCGGTCGGACACTCTTCGACGCATAGGCCACACTCGGTGCAGAGGTCTTCGTCGATGACAGCCAAGCCGTCGACGATGGTGATAGCCTCGACCGGACAGGCATCGACACACAAGCCGCATCCCGTACATTGTTGGGGGTCTACTTTTACCGCCATGGGTTTAACCTTTCTGCTCTGAATCGAGCTGATCTATTCTTTCCTGAATCTGCCGCAACTGCAGGCTCATCGCCTCAGCCTGTTGCTTCAGCATTGCAGACTCCTCAGCCTGGCCAGGCCCCTGGACAACGGGCGGGGGAGCCACGCCAAACCGTCGGCCTGTTCCCATGCCTCGTCCCAGGCCTCGGCCTCGGCCAAAACCACCGCCACCGCCGCCAAAAAAGCCTCGACCGGGGATTGGATTTGCATATCCGGGAACCGAGTTACCTGCGCAGAATCCAGCTGCGCGTCCTGTCATTTGGCCCATTCCAGCGGGGCCTGTTCCGTCACCTCTAGGCATGATAATACTCCTTCCTGCAAAAGGGTTTCAAAAATCATTCTCTGATCATGGTCGTGTTGCACTTTGGGCAAACTCGTTTGTTGCAGGGCTGGCCTGGCAGGTGGGGCACCTTGCGTCCGCAACCCGGACACACGCACCGCCCGCCCGGCCCAGCTGCAAATTGACCGCCCATTTTGCCTTGCCCGCTTCGGCCCGCCGGGCCTGTTCCATTACCTCTTGGCATTTTCGCCACCGCCTTTCCCTTGCCAAGCTCTACCTTGGCCGTTGCGGCTGCCTCGGCCTCGGCTGCGTCGCCGTAGGCCACAACAGCCGGGCATTATGAATTTATCCTGATTCAAATTTCCGCTGACGAAGGCTGCGAGCACCTGCTCAACACTGCCACGCGTCTGCGGAAAAACTTCGATACCCGCAAGCCAAACCGCCATCTCCAAAGGCCTGGAAATCGCGCCGCAAATCAAAACATCCACGCTCAAATCCACCATGGTTTTCACCCTGGCCCGGATGTCGTCCTCGCTCATACGCACAGCCGTCCGGGCCTGCGCCAAACCATCGACAACATCCACCAGCAGCACATCGCGGGCAACGTCAAACACCGGCGAAACTCTGCCCTGCCAATTTGGTATCGCAATCTTCATCACTAATACATTTCGCAAAAATTGTGCCAGAAGCGAAAAAAGATAGTCTTTTAGCTTTAACCTTTTTGTAGAAAAGAAATTAGAAACAATTCATTTTTACCGGCAATAGCCATGTATTCGTGCATTTTGATAAAAATCTTAAAATATAGATTGCATTATGCACGATTATAGTATAGACTGCAGGCTGTAAACTGTTGGTTGGAGTGTATGATGAGCGAGCAAGGCGATTCGACGGGCCGGGAGATTGCGATTCTGGATTCTGTCAACGAAGGTGTTTTTACGGTTGACGAGAATTGGCGTATCACGGTTTTTAACCGGGCTGCCGAGCGTATTACCGGCGTGAGCAGGGCTGAGGCGATAGGCTGTTTTTGCAGCGAGGTTTTCCGGGCTGATATCTGCGAGAAAAATTGTCCGCTGCGTCGCACGATGGCAAGCGGCGAGCCTGTCATGAACGCCACCGCCCACATCGTCAATCAGCAAGGCCAGCGCGTGCCGATCCGCGTTTCGACCGCGCTGCTCAGGGACGGCGCAGGCCAGATCATAGGCGGGGTGGAATCTTTCCAGGATATTACCCAGGTCGAACAGCTTCAGAAGCAGCTCCAGGCCCGGTACACCTTCGAGGATATCGTCGGGTCAAGTCAAGCTATGACCAGCCTGTTTGAAATCCTGCCTCAGATATCCGCCAGCAACAGCACAGTGCTTATCGAAGGGCCGAGCGGGACGGGCAAGGAGCTTTTCGCCCGGGCGATCCATAATCTCTCGCCGCGGAAAACCAAGCCTTTCGTAGCGGTCAATTGTGCAGCCCTGCCCGATTCACTGCTGGAAAGCGAACTCTTTGGCCACAAGGCTGGGGCGTTTACCGACGCTAAGCGCGACAGGCCAGGTCGGTTTGTATTAGCTGACAAGGGGACGATTTTCCTCGACGAAATCGGCGACATTTCCCAGGCTATGCAGGTTCGTTTGCTGCGAGTGTTGCAGGAAAGGGTCGTCGAACCGCTGGGCGATGTGAAATCTGTTCCGGTGGATATTCGGGTGGTCGTAGCTACGAATAAGGACCTCGCGAAACTCGTCCGCCAAGGCAAGTTCCGCGAGGATTTGTATTATCGCATCCGCGTGATTCACCTCAAGTTGCCGTCGCTTCGTCAACGGCGGGAAGATATCCCGCTGCTCGTCAGCCATCTGATTACGAAGTTCAATTCGCTGCAGGGCAAGGATATCGCGGGCGTCTCCGAGGAGGTTATGACCTGCCTGATGGAGCACGATTATCCGGGCAATGTTCGCGAGTTGGAAAACATTATCGAGCAGGCCTTCGTGCTCTGTCGCGGGGGCGTAATCGAGACAAGTCATCTGCCGAGCGAGCTAAGGCCCGCTGCGACCAGCAGGGGGGAACACCCGCAAGGGACCAGCCTGGATGCGATGGAAAAAAATCTAATCTCCCAAACGCTCCAACGGCAGCGGGGAAATCGCAAACGAACCGCCAAGGATCTGGGCATCAACATCAGCACGCTGTATCGAAAAATCAAAGCCCTGAACATCCAGCCGCCCGACCTCGATGGCAGGGGCAAACGATAATAAAAAGTTATCAGTAATCAGCTATCAGTAATCAGCAAAAGCAAAAAAAAACTTCATGACCTTCATGTGCTTCGTAGTGAATTTTTGTGTAGCTATGAATGGTTGCCATAGGGGAATGTTAACATTGCAAAATGCACGGTTGCGTGCCTGTGAAATCCCAAGCCAATTCTTCCCCAGTAACAAGCGTATCTTTTAACTCGTGTTCCGTCAAGGTGTTATCGCAGGTGCCGCAATGCTCTAAAAACTTCTGGCACCCATTTTGCATATGTTTGGTTGGTGTAGAAGAAAGGCTGAGAAATGAAAATCGCGATTACATCACAAGGGCAGGCTTTGGATTCGCAGGTGGATTCCCGGTTTGGCAGGGCTAGGTTTTTTATTGTTGTCGATACGGAGACCGGCGAGTTCTCCGCGAGCGACAACGGTCAGAACCTCAACGCTGCCCAGGGCGCGGGTATCCAGGCTGGCAAGAACGTCGTCGACCTCGGCGTCGAAGCTGTGGTTACAGGCCACGTAGGCCCAAAGGCTTTCGCTACGCTCCAAGCGGGCGGAGTAAAGGTCTACACCGGAGCGGCCGGCCCGGCCGGAGCGGAAGCTGACTCGGCGGAAACTCTCACGGTCGCCGAGGCGATTGAGCAGTTCAAGGCAGGCCAACTGAAACAGACCAACGACGCCGATGTCGAGGGCCATTGGGTAGTGTAATAGGCTGGACTTTTGCAAATCGTGGATGGATTGGTTTTGCGGGAATGACAAAAAAGAAAAAACGCAGCAGGCCAACCAATCAACCAATCAACCAATCAACCAGTCAACTAATCAACCAGTCAACCAACCACAGGAGACAGTGAAAATGAAAATAGCGATACCGACCGCAGCTGGAAAACTTTGCATGCACTTTGGCCATTGCGAGCAATTCGCCATTGTGGAAGTTGACGAGGCTGCCCAAGCTATATCCTCTACGGAATTTCTTACCCCGCCCGCTCACGAACCTGGCGTATTGCCGCGTTGGCTGGGCGAGCAGGGAGCTGACGTCGTTATCGCCGGCGGCATGGGTCAGCGTGCCCAAGGCCTGTTCACGCAGAACGGAATCAAGGTGGTCGTCGGTGCGTTGGCGGAAAAACCAGAAGCCGTCGCCAACGAATATCTCGCCGGCACGCTGAAAGTGGGCGATAATGCTTGCGACCACTAAACCAAGCACCAAGCTCCTGGCTGCTACGCGGGACAGGTTGCACTCTCATTGCGTAGTGTGTGGCCGACCTGCCCTGGCTGGACTTGGCTTGGAGTTTTGCGTGCAGGCTGACGGCAGCGTGGTTGCCAGCTTTGACTGCGACGAAAATTTCGAGGGCTACGGCGGAATGTTGCACGGGGGCGTAATCTCAGCCATCGCCGACGGCGCGATGACCAACTGCCTGTTTGCCCATGGCATTACCGCGGTAACAGCCGAGCTGAACGTGCGGTTCCGACACTCCATAGAACTTGGCAGGGAGTTGAAAGTTACCGCGAGAATCACCCGCCGAACCGAGCCGCTGTTCGTCGTCGAAGCTGAACTGGCTCAGGCAGGCCAACTCAAAGCCAAGGCGACGGGGAAGTTCATGGAAACCTCATAAGGCCGGACGCGTTATCGCCCTTGCCCTTTGCGATGGGCGTTTTGTTTCCCCCCGCTGCCGCCCGATGCAACTTGCCCTTTGCGTTTGCGGGTACGAAATTTCTTGCCAGCCTTGCCAGCAGTCTTGGCGTTCGTCGCATCTGTTGGGGCTGAGGTTTTGCGACGGCGTCTTGGAGGCCTGTTGTTTCCTGGGGAAGTTTTTCCGCTCGGCGTGGCATTGCGTTTGTTTCGGTTTTGTCGCAATCTGGGCGGGGTGGAATTTTCGTGGCGTTCCGTAGCTATCGGGGCTGGCGAATCGCCCTGGACGGGTATCGAGGTTCCGAGCAGTTTTTCGATATCTCTCAGAGCTTTGTACTCGTCGTTGCTGCAGAAGGAAATAGCCTGGCCACTCGCACCGGCCCGTCCGGTTCTGCCGATGCGGTGAACGTAGGTTTCCGCTTCGCTTGGCAGGTCGTAGTTGAACACGTGCGAGATGTTGTCGACATCAATGCCGCGTGCGGCGATGTCGCTGGCGACCAGTACGTTAAGGGTGCCCTTTTTGAAGCCTGCCAATGTTCGCAGGCGAGCGTTTTGCGATTTGTTTGAGTGAAATGCCTCAGCTGATATCTCCGAACGATTCAGATTTTTGGTAATCTTGTCAGCTCGGTGCTTGGTGCGTGTGAACACGATGGCCCGGGTAATCTGCGAGTCTTTGATGTGCTTCTCCAGCAATTTCATCTTGCCGGTAGATTCCACAAAATGGATCGACTGGACGACGGTTTCCGCAGCGGTGGTTTTTTCCGGGGTGGTTTGCACCGTTACAGGCTCGTTGAGAATCGTGTTGGCCAGCTTGCGTATTTCC
This sequence comes from Phycisphaerae bacterium, assembly GCA_029933955.1. Taxonomy (GTDB): domain Bacteria; phylum Planctomycetota; class Phycisphaerae; order SM23-33; family SM23-33; genus B1-G9. The sequence goes on along the minus strand of JAOZNE010000008.1, from coordinate 12,959 downwards.
CGGGGCATGGTGGCGGAGAACATCAGGTTTTGTCGCTGCTGGGGAAGGGTTTTGACGATTTTCCGTATGTCGTGAATGAAGCCCATATCCAGCATGCGGTCAGCTTCGTCGAGAACGAAAACCTCCACGTCGGAAAGTTTGACGACGCCCTGGTTCATCAGGTCCATCAGCCTGCCCGGGGTCGCGACCAGCACATCCACACCCTTGCGTAGCGTTCGCACTTGGGGCGTCTGGTTCACGCCGCCGAAAATAACCGTATGTCGCAGGCCGGTATGACAGCCATAGCGTTGGAAATTTTCTCCCACCTGGGCAGCGAGTTCGCGTGTCGGCGTCAGAACCATCGCGCGAATTGGCCGAAAAGGCGCGCGGCGCCCGCCCTTGTGATTCGACTTTGATTCGGCGACATGACGATAGAGTTTTTGCAGCACCGGCAGCGCGAAGGCTGCTGTCTTGCCCGTGCCGGTCTGGGCGCAGCCGAACATATCCCTGCCTTTAAGCAGGTGGGGAATCGCCTGTTCCTGGATTGGCGTGGGGGTGTCGTAGCCTTTGGCGTCAATGGCCTGGAGTAGTGGCTTGATTAGCCGTAAATCTTCAAATTGCATTATTGTCTTGTTTTAACTTTCTTGGTGAATTTGTATCACAGCTGCGCGCGGACTAACCCGCGCAGCGAAGCACTGTACCACAAATACCTTAGACGTCAAGGTTTTTTTGCGCCTACAAAATATCTTATCTACCGCGAAAGAACGCAAAGAACACTAAGATAAAAAAGTAATCAGTTGTCAGTAATCAGTAAAAGCAAAAAACAGTTCACGGATTACACGGATTACACGGATTTTTTAAAGAAGATTACACAGATTTTTTTTAGAAAAAAAAAACCGGATTCCCGCTCCCCGATCGGGTCGAGGACAAGCTTCGCGGGAATGATACGAGGGGGATTCCGCGCCTCGTAAAAAGTGTGAAATCCTACTACTCAAAACTTATTGAAAGACCGTGAACGATTACAAAACTTCGTACTCTTCTGTGCTTCATAGTGAATTTTTATGTAGCTGTGAACGGTTACGCGTTTTGCAGATGCTTCTCGTATTCCTCGGCTGACATGAGACTGTCCATGTCGGCTGGCTGGGCAGGTTTGATTTTTATCAGCCAACCCTTGCCGTAGGGGTCTTGGGCGAGCAGGTCAAAGTTGTCCGCAGCTTCGTCGTTTACCTCAGCTACCTCCCCAGCCAGGGGGGCGTATATCTCGACCGCAGCTTTGACCGACTCGATCGTGCCGAAGGTCGATTCCTTCGCGGTTGCGTATCCGACCGCAGGCAGCTCGAGAAAAACAATGTCCCCGAGCTGGTCTACCGCGAATTCGGAAAGGCCTATCGTCGCCAGGCCATCCTCTCCCAAACGTACCCATTCGTGCGATTTCGTAAACTTCAAATCCTGTGGAATCATTTTGTGTCTCCTGTGATTGGCTGACTGGTTAACTGGTTGACTGGTTTTCTTTTTCATAAATAACAGCTTGGGCGTATGGCGGGGTTTTGCCGCGAAGGTTATACGGCACTGTCATCGCGTTGACATTCTTGCCCCTGACTTCGACTTGTACGATTGTCCGGTCAGCGATATTGCTGTCCAGAATCGCCAGGCAAATAGGCCTCATTTCATGGGCGGACGAGGGGCCGGTTTTCGCGCCCTGGCTTGGCGTTTTCCAGTAGGGGACCATCGTCCCGCTGGTTACATAGCCAATCGGCTCGCCGTGTTGGTCGAAAACTTTTGAACCCTGTCGCGCGATGGCTTTTTCGAGCACCGCCAGTGGCTTGACGATTCGGGGCAGGTCTGCAAGAGATGAATAATCCCTGGCCTGGATTTTCCCCAACGCGTCGTGCTGCCTGACGAGGGCGTCCTTGCCGATAAAATTTCCCTTGGCCTCGGCAAAGCTGACGGCGAACCTGGACAGCGGGCACGCGAAGATTGGCATCTCGTTGCCTTCGGGGTCTGTGCCGAGTTCGTGGCCATAGAGCGGCAGGCTGGCTTCGAGCCTTAGTGTGTCTCTCGCGCCCAGGCCCACCGGCACGCCGCCGCGTGAGGCCAAGATATCCCAAATCGCGGGGGCATCGCAGTTTTTCACGAACAGCTCGAAGCACAACGGCTCGCCGGTGTAGCCCGTGCGTGCGACGTCGACGTCGATACCTTCCATACAGGCCCGGCTCAGGTGGTTCCGCCCGGGTTTCGGCAGGTGGGCCGCGTCTATTACGGACGAAAGTATTTCCTCAGCCAGCGGGCCTTGGAGCGAGATCATAGCGATTTCGTCGGACGCCTCGGCGATGTCCACCTCAGCCGAGCCAGGCTGGAGGGATTGAAAATAGGCCCAGTCTTTTTGTCTGTTGGCGGCGTTGACCACCAGCAGATACTCGTCCTCATCGAAGTGATACAGATACGCGTCGTCGATGGCTTGGCCCGCTTCGTTTTGGATAATCGTGTACTGCGATTGGCCTGGCTCGAGGGCAGCGGCGTTGTTGGTCAGGGCGCGGAGGAGAAACGCCAGCGCGCCAGCCCCGCGGAATATGAACCTGCCCATGTGCGACACATCAAACAGGCCTGCGGTTTTTCGCGTCGCCAGGTGCTCAGCTACTATGCCGCCGGCGTATTGCAGGGGCATATCCCAGCTGCCAAAATCCACCATCTTCGCCCCCAGGGCAACATGCCTGGCGTGCAGAGGTGTTTTGCGAAGTTCAGTCATTGTGCAACTCCCAGAAACCAGGAACCGGTAGCTCACCGCGAGCTATTACCCCTGTCCTGGAACCTGAGAGATTGGCCGTGTGGCCTTGCCCCGTCGGTGTCAAAAAAGACTCTCCAGAGGTTGATCGTCAGCGTCCTTTTGCCTGAGAGTTTCACTCTAGCGAGCTTGCACCTTCGGCGGCCCTGGCGGGGCTCTCTCCGCTAACGCAAGCGATTATACAAGCCAAGCCGATCGTGTCAATTCCAAAAACGCAGCGTCAAAATGCAGCGTCTCAAAATGTAGCACAGTCGCCCCGGCTGTGTTTTTCGTAGCTTGAGAATTTGCGCATAAAAAAACCCCTGCAAACGAGGGGTTTTCAGTGAGGGAGCTGGGACTCGAACCCAGAACCTACGCCTTAAAAGGGCGTTGCTCTGCCAATTGAGCTACTCCCCCAACCTTTTTTAGGGACAATCAACCCGAGCTGCGATACGTCCGGCAACGTCAACCGCAAAGCTTGAAGATGTCCCCAAGCCTTCGACAAGTCATATTTACTCGCCGGATTATCCAACAATTTTTCAGCCTTGTCAAGCACCCATTGGCACTATTTGCTTTTCGTGTTGACAAATCCTGCCAACTCTGTACCCTTGGACTCGATTGCTGCGCTGTTCTCGGGTTATCTGACGCAAAGAAGTGCAGCATTGGCTTGGGATAGTGTAAATTGATTCGAATACGAGAGGCTATTTGAACCGCATGGCAAAGACAGAACCGATAACTTCCGACGCAGCAGGCGTCGCGTCGCAGTCTCCCCACCGTTTTCATATTCCGGTGATGGGTACGGGCTTTACTATCGATACGCCGTTGCGAGTGGCGAAATATGGCATTTCGTCAGTAATTTCGCTCGTGGACGATGTGCTCATCGAGCAGATGCGCGAAGTACACTGCCGGAAGCAGGGCGAGCCTTACGAACCTATCACCGACAGCGATGACGACCCCCGGGCCAACCGAATTACAGCATATATGAACCTGCTGGACCGCATCGTCAGCCAACAGGTAAAGAGACTGCAGGCGTCGCCTTTCGAGCAGGGCAGTGAAATCACGCGGTACTACGAATTGCTGCCCGAATCTCCGCTCAAAGCCGCTTATGTTGAGATGCTGTCGACCACCGACCAGGCTGCCAAAACCAAAATGCAGGACAGCCTCCGCGCCCGGGCTGTCCCAGGCTCGATCGACGCGAACATAATGACCAAGCTGGACGGCGAGACTTACCGCGACGGCCAGCAGCGTCCTCCCGAGTTTGCCGACGCGATGTCAGCCCTGCGTGGCTTTGCCAATAGTACCGTGCGAGCGGGCCTGGTGTTGTCCGCTGGAATGAACCGCCGGCTGTATCACTACCTTGCGACATTCGAGGATTTTCAGCCTGACGAAACGGGCCAACAGAAGAAGACTATTATCCTGAAGGTCAGCGACTTCCGCTCGGCGACGATCCAAGGCCGATTCCTCGCAAAGCAAGGCCTGTGGGTCTCGGAATATCGGATCGAGTCTGGACTCAACGGTGGCGGGCACGCCTTTGCGACCAAGGGCCATCTGATGGGGCCTATTCTCGAAGAGTTCAAGGCAGGGCGAGAAAAACTCGCTGCGGATCTTCACAAAACCTACGCCAAGGCTCTCGTCAAAGCTGGTCGCCCAGCTCCCGCTCAGGGCGAGTTTCGCGTTACCGTCCAGTGTGGCCTGAGTACCACGGGCGAGGATAAGCTCATGCGGAAATACTACGGCATCGACGGCACGGGCTGGGGCACGCCGTTTCTGCTCGTGCCGGAAGTCGTTAATGTCGAGGACGACACGCTTGAAAAAATGGCTGCCGCTACGGACGAGGATGTGTTGCTGGGCGACACATCGCCGTTGAGAATACCGTTCTGGATTCTTCGCGATTGTCAGTCTGAGCAAGTCCGCAAACAGCGAATCGCCGAGGGGAAACCAGGCGCGAATTGTCCCAAAAGATACGCCCGGAGCAACACAGAGTTTACGGATAGGCCCATTTGCATCTCATCCCGAGCCTATGTGAAACGCAAGCTGGAGCATTTGCCGCAGGAAGGTTTTTCGCCGGAACAACTTGCCGTCGTAACGGAAACGCTTCTGGCCCGAGGCTGCATTTGTCACGAACTTGGCGGCGGTGCCACTACGATAAACGATATCCATCCTTCGGTTACGCCCCTTGTTTGCCCCGGGCCAAACATCGCAGACTTCTCGCGGACGATGTCCCTGAACGAAATGGTAAGCCATATCTACGGACGTAAGTCTGTTATGACCCGCGCCGATAGGCCTCATACTTTTGTCCGGGAGCTGGCGATATATGTCGAGCACCTCCAAAAACAAATAAGCCTGTTCGCGATAGGCCTGTGCGACCACACCTCGCAATATCTCCGCGAATTCAGGGACAATCTGCTCCTTGGCGTGGACTATTATATGGAACTCGCAAGCAAGAACATAGCAGGCCTGACCGAAACATTCACCGCAAACCTGGCCCGCATCCGCAAAGAAATCGAAAACATAAAGCTACCAGCAAACGACCAGACAGCGTAGGTTTTATTTCGGATTTCGGATTGGGTAGCCACGTAGCGTGGGCTATTGTCGACCATCTCCAAATGTTTTCATGCCCCCGCCAGCAGGCCCAGTCGCTCGGCGTAGATTTTCATGACCATTCGGCGGAGCTGCTGATTGTGTGGCGAAGCCAGGTCGGGGTCTTCGTCGATTATCGCAAACGCGTCTCGCCGGGCCAGGCGCAGCAAATCGAAGTCCTCTATAAGGTCAGCCACCTTCAGCTCAGGCAGGCCATGCTGCTTCGTGCCGAAAAACTCGCCAGGCCCGCGGATGCGAAGGTCTTCCTCGGCGATGCGAAATCCGTCATTCGTCTCAGCCATGATATCAAGCCGACGCCTGGCCAGGGGATTGTTGGGCGAAGCTATCAGCACGCAAGTCGCGTCGTCCTGGCCACGACCGATTCGCCCGCGGAGCTGGTGCAACTGGGCCAGGCCAAACCGCTCGGCATGCATGACGACCATGACATTGGCCCCCGCGACATCCAGGCCGACCTCCACCACCACCGAGGCCAGCAGCACCTTTATTTTCCCGGCATGGAAGTCCCGCATGGCCGCGTTTTTCCGCTCGGCTGGCATTTGGCCATGGATGAGGCCCACGCCAAACTTGGCCAGCGGGCCCTTGCGAAACTCCTCGTAGGCGTCGTTGGCTGCGGTCAGCTCCAGCTGCGGACTGGCCGTAACCAGCGGGTATATAAAATACGCCTGCTGCCCTGCGGCGAGCTTTTCGCCCACGAATTTCAGTACTTTTCCAAGCTGGGCGTGATTGACGCATCGCGTGCGCGTCTGCCCCCGGCCCGGCGGGACCTCGTCGATAACCGACACGTCCAGGTCGCCGAAAACCGTCAGGGCCAACGTCCGCGGAATGGGCGTGGCGGTCATTACCAGATAATGCGGCGCGAAGCCCTTGCCGCGGATGCCCGTGCGCTGCTCGACGCCGAACTTGTGTTGCTCGTCCACCACGACCAGGGCCAGGTCTTTGAACCGGACAGCCTCGCTCAGCAGCGCGTGCGTGCCGACGACGATATGCACATCCCCCGCGGCCAGTTCCGCCAACAGCCGCTGTCGCCCCCGCCCAGTCAGCCCGCCAACCAGTAGCGAGACTTTTACCCGCGAGTCGGCGAGGTATTGATTTATCTTGTCGAAGTGTTGGCGAGCGAGGATTTCCGTCGGCGCCATGATGGCCACCTGCTTGCCCCTCGCCACTGCCAGCAAGGCTCCGTAGAGCGCCACGACCGTCTTGCCCGCACCCACATCGCCCTGGATTAGCCGATTCATAGGCCGAGGGCGACCCATGTCTTTGGCGATGTCAGCTGCGGCGCGATTTTGCGCGTCGGTCAGCTTGAAGGGGAACCTCGCCCGGATTCGCCGGTCTATCTCCGGCGAGTTTTTCAGCGGATGCGCGGGTCTGGAAATTTCCCGGTTGCGGAGAATCGCAATGCCAAGCTGCATGAGTAAGCATTCCTCGTAGGCCATGCGCCGCCGGGCCTGGCCCCAGTGCTGGCGGTCTTCAGGCCGATGCATCGCCGCGACCGCCTCGGGCCGAGGTGGCAGGCCGCGCGTTGCGAGGTACTCCTTCGGGAACCAGGGCTGGAGTAGATGACACGCCTGGGGCAGCACTTTTTTGATGACCTGGGAGATGACATTGCTCGATAGCTTTCCGCTGGCTGGGTATACTGGCAGCAGTTCGTCGCGGTCGAGCTTGGCCCCCTGCGAGTCGTAGATTATCTGATGGTCGGGGTTGACCAGTTGCAGCATACCTTTGTATGAGCTGACCTTGCCGCTGACGGCGATGAGCAGGCCCGGGCGGATTTGCCGGGCGAGGTATCCGCCGTGGAACCATTTCACCTGCACGCTGGCCGAGCCATCGTCTATCTCGCACAGCAGGTAGGGCCTGGCCCCCCGGCCCATCATTTGCGAGGAGATAACTTCCCCCGCCACGGTCGCGTTGGTTTGGCCGTCGGTCAGGCTGTCGATAGGCTGACATTGTTTGCGGAGGTCGAATCGCCGGGGGAAATACAGCAACAGATCTTCGACGGTCTCCACGCCCAGAGCGGCTAGCTGCTGGGCCCGCTGCGGGCCTACACCCTTGACGAACTGCACCGGCGTGTCGAGTTGAATTTCTGCCATGGCCAGGAATATAACATCGCCGCAGCCAACTTACAACGACCGCCGCGCATCGATATGAGTTTTCCTCGCAAAATATAGGTTCCGTGGCATCCTGTTACTTGGCTGGTTGAGACTTACCCGCAGAAGGGCAGATAGATTCGCCGCCCAGCCTGTAAAAAAATTGAGCTTGGTACAACCAAGCGTTTATGTTGACAGGAGGCCACTCGATCTCGCCGAGGATGGGGTGGGTTTTCTGCCAGAGCGGTAACTGGTGGCTCCCTTTGGCGATATGCGTAGTGCCCTGAAGTTTGGTGGTGGGGTCGCCGGTTCGCTCGCTAGTTCACACCTTCGCTCGAATTTGTGCTTATCACATTTACAAAAGTGCTTTTCTGTGCGCATAGATAGCAACCGCTTACCTGTATTTGAAGGAGAACTGACTATGGAATCTGTACAAACCAAAACCGTTGATGCTTTTCACCCCATGTTGGCCGCGCTAATTGGCATTCTCAAAACATTCCTGTTAGCTGTCAAACAAACATCTGTTGTAGTGATGATGATAATTTTCCTGATTCTGTGTCTTTGCTCTGATTTTCCTGTACCTCTGGTCGATAAAGCTAATGCGGCTACTATTTACAAAACAGAAGATTGGACTTCTTGGGGACAATTATATAATCGTGGTACTCCCGCTTTTGAAAATATTAGCCGGGTGCCATGCTTCTGCTTGCAGAACCATGCATGGGCGAGACGCCCATGCTACGAAAGCCACAGCCGGGGGCGGCTGTGCTACACTTATTTTTTTTGGGCGTGGTGGATTAGGTTGGCCATGATTTTTCGGGCGTCGGTTGGGGTGTATCCTCGCAGGCCCCATAGCGGATATCCCACCAGCCCAGCGGAGAGGTCGTCCGGCGAGAAAATTATCACAGCTCGTCCGTCGCGATAAACAGCTTCGAGTCTGGGCGCGTGTTTCAGGCTGCGGGGCATGGTGCGGGCGACGACCCGTCGATATCGCACAGGCCCGATGCGGTAAGGCCCAGCCTGGTATATCGGCGAGTTTTGCGGCACAAGGTTCACCTCGCCAAAACTGGACATCAGTTTCTCAAACGACGCGGTAAACGCGCTGGCTCCGCCGGTAGCGTCGGCGATTATCACTCCGCCAGCGTCGATGTACTTTCGCATCCCCGCAAGCTCAGCTTCGGTCAGCTCGATCTTGCCCGTGCCGGTGATATGTGCCACGGGCCAAAGGCTCGCGTCGAGTTTCTCCAGCGGTGTCGGGGTAGATTTTTTCAGGCGAACCTGTTTTTCGCGCGCAAGAAATTTCGCCAGCCTCGCAAGCCCAGCCGGCTCGGGGTCGTACTTGCCGCGATATTTCACTATCGCCACAGACCAGGTCGGCGCGTCGGCTGGCAGGGGGGTTGGCTCGACTGGCCAGGCCTGGCCTCGCGGGCGGTTGAACCCTTTGTCCGTGAGGTACATGTACAAATTCGCCAGCAGATTAAAGATTGGCCTGTGCTCCGCGGCGGCGCCAATCTCCAGCGCCCGCGAGAGTTCCTTCGACGAATGTACCGCCAGCACCCTGGCTCCGTTGGTGATAGCAACCAGGCCCGTCGGCTCGACGTCGGAAAATTGCAGCGTGTATATCGGGTGTCCCGCAGGCAGTGGCCCGAGTCGATATCGCGGGAAAATCCGTTGATAAAGCCTGTGCATGTCAAGCGAAAACTCGCCACTGTTGCCCGCCGCTTCGGAGAGAATCAGCCCGCCAGCCTGGACGAATTTTCGAATCGCCAAAACCTGCTCATCGCTCATCGCCACCGGCCCAGAGCCGGAAATATAAAGAATCCGCCCGTCGTCCCAGTCGCCCTGTTTCGAGTCGACATCAACCACCTGCCACCCCAGTGGCCTTTCGTAGTTATAGCTAAGCCAATCCGTCATGTTGGCTGCGTCGTGCGGGCGTGGGTTCCATTGGCCCGGGTAGTCGAGCTTGTTTACGAGTATCGGCGCCCCGCCACGGGTCAGGAACAGCAGGGCCAGGCAGGTCGGCTCGATCCGTTTGCCGAAGTGCCAACTGCCGTCAGCCTGCTGTCGGCGGAGCAGCTCGCGCGACCCGGCTGCGTACCAGTCCACTCCGCCGAGATATTTTCTGCCGGTTATCAGCCCCACCCGTTGCAGAGCAAACAGCCAACGGAAATACCACTCCGGGCCTTTCCGCGGGTTCAGCTCGGCGGAGAAGTTTCGACTCAGCCACTCCAGGCCTCGGTTGATGGCGTCGTAATGTTCCACCGGTTTGCAGGCCAGGAACTCTCGCCTGCCGAGCTGGTCGAAACATATCGACAGCACCGCTACGCCCTGAGCGGTGGTCGAGCCGTATGTATTGCCGATGGTCTTCCCGCCGACCTTGTGCAGCCTATATGCCCACCCGCCGTCGGGGCGCTGCTGGTTCAGCCAAAACCGCTTGGTGCGTTTCCAATATCCCGAGGGCACCTCGACGCCTCGGCTGGCTGAGGCCCAGACGCCCAGTGCGGCGAAGTAGCCCGTGTCGATATCGTAGCTGCTTTGCGAGGTAAACTTGCCCCCGCCCATCGGCCTGACTGTGTATGCTCCGTTGTTGTAAGCTGCCCGGCCAAGCCAACGCATATCCCTGGCCAGGAGATTTTTGGCCCGGTCGTCCTTGAGAGCAGCCAGGGTCATCGCCCGCAAAGCTACCGCGTAGGTTCCTCGCAGCTCGTTGTCCATCGCCCACTGAATAGCCCGGCGGAGTTTGGGCGTTTTTCGATAATCCACCTCCGCCGAGATCAGAGCGTAGGCGCACAGCAGAGTTCGGGTTCCAAAGCGCGGGTCGCTGGGTGGGTATTCGTCCTTGGCCTGACCGGCGCTGTTCAGGCGAGAGAGGACGTATTCCACAGCGGCGTCGATGGCGCGTTGCACCTGGCCGGCCCGGGCGTGATAAGGCCTGGTCTGTGCCTGGGCGAAGTTGCCGGCCAACAGGCATATAAGCACCGTCGCGCATAGGCAGGCGCGGCGGGACATCAATCACCCGTCCACAGCACGAGCAGTCTGGGCGACTGAAGTTTGTCGAGCGCGTTGAGCGACAGATCGATATTCACCGAAGCTGACTGCTGGCCGAAAAGCTGACTTATGACGCTGCCCTTGGGCTTGTACCGCCGCACGCTAGGCTCGGTCAGCCCAGCCAACTCGCCAGCCCGCCGATACGCGTCTTCCAGAAAACCGATCTCGTCTATCAGCCCGAGGGCCTTGGCCTCGCCCGCCAGGTACGCCTTGCCGTTGAACGGAATCAGCTCGGTCTTGGCTACTCGCCTGGCCTCGGGGCCCTGGCCGATTGTCTCGTGATATTTCCCCTTGCTAATTTTGAGTTTCTTGCCACGACCGGTTTTTACTATCCGCTCGAATTGGCTTTGCAGCTCGTCCAACAAGACGGTCATTCGCTCGCGCTGGAGGGGCTTGACGGGTTTCCACGGGCTTAGCATGTCTTTCCAGCGGTCGGCGTTGGTGCTTTTGAAGGTTATCATCTCAGCGCCGATTTTCTTCATCGTGCCCTGCAGATTCGGCACCTGGGCTATAACGCCGATGCTGCCGGTGATGGTCGAGTTCTCCGCGAAGATTTCATCAGCGGGAGCTGATATCATATAGCCACCGCTGGCTGCGACGGACCCCATCGATACCACTACAGGCCTGCCCGTGTTTTTGAGAGCTTCGACCATGTGGTGGATTTCTTCCGAGGCTCCGACTCCGCCGCCTGGGCTTACGACGCGGAGCACGATGGCTTTGACCTTTGACGACTGGTCAGCGAAGCGGTAGAACTCGGTAAACTTTTTCACCGCGTCGGAGTCGATAATTCCCCGGACAGTATAGACCGCGACGATCTGGTCAGCCTGACCGCGTTGGAGAACCTCCCAAGCCAAGCCATCTTTCGACACCTTGGCAGCGCTGACCAGGAGACATACGTTCAGTACCAGCGAGCAAATCAACAGCCACCATGCCATGCTTCGCACAAGACGACCGAGCAGCGAGGGCGACTTCTGCGTGAGACACACCTGCACCTGCTGAGGAGCGACAGGCTGACAGACAGACGACGACGGTGTTGGCGGGGTCGGAATATCGTTCATAGTTTGCTCCATATATTAAAGACATTAAAAGGCTTTGCTCGTCATACCCGCTCATACCAGAAAGAACCGCGGATAGGCATACATAGATATACACAGATGACATTTACAGTGCCAGTCTTTTTCATTTTTCACATCATTCCCGCGCAGGCTCCCCCCGTGTCATTCCCGCGCAGGCGGGAATCCATTCTTTTAAATAATCCGAAATCCACAATCCGAAATAAATTTCGCTCGTCAGGGTTTGGTGAAGCCTGGCAGGGTTTGCGTGGGTGGCTTGACGTGGGCAATCTGCCAGCCTGTCGGAGCGGGTCGCTTTACCCAGCGTATCCGCCAGCCCAGCGAAAGCATCCCGATATCTCCGCCTTCGAAATGGACGACGCTGTTGATTTTCATCTCCGCCTGTTGCCCCTCCACGCGGATATTACAGTGCGAAAGTTTGATCTTACGAATACGTTGCTGGGCGAGCATATGATTGGCTAGCAGTATGGCGGTGGGTTTGTCCTGGCCAAAGCCCGTATATTTTTCGTCCAGGTATCTCGCTGCAGCGTCGCTCGAGCCCCGCTGAAAATCCGCTGCGATATCGTTCGCAGCCTGCCTTATATATTCCCTGTCCGTTACGACAAACCAAGCCACCGCAAAAACCACCACGCCAAGCGCGACAGGCCAGGCCAGGAGCTTCAAGACCCTCCCGCTCCGCCGAACGCACCAAGCTGCGATCAAGGCCATCTCCACAACCCCCAGCCCAACGAGAATATAGGCAGGATCTTCCAGAAATATCGTGCGCAGCGTCTCCATGTCAGCGAACATTATACCAACCACCCCGCCAGGCTGAAAGATTTTTGACGGAGCGTAGCGCGGGCAGCGTGCCCATGTTTTTTTTATCGCTCCCGCCCGCACTCGCTTCGGGCAAGCGGGAGTCCGTTACTGAATCTCTATTTCTTAGGCGTCATCTTAATTATCACCGGGTAGTCCGGGATTACCACATTCTTCAAAACCGTTTTGCCGTCTTTCGTTGAGGCAGCCACCTTGAAACTTTTACCGGTCATAATATCAACACCGGTAAAACCCGTATAGTCAGCCGTTTCCAGCGTAACATCGGAAAGTAAATCCTGGCGGTCGGAAGGCCGCACTGCGTTCCATAGAACGAGCATCACTTCACCGGTGTCCGCGTTTTTGAACAGATATTTTTCAACGCGGTTGAGAGACTGGATTTCCTGACCATCCCACACCATATAAGGTTCGATATATTTCCAGTTCTTGCTGGGCAGATATCGGTCCGGGCTGACAGCTACGGAGAAACCCTTCTTGAACAGTTTGACCGAATCGCAGAATAGCGAAGCCAGCCTTTGAATCGCATAGTAGGAGGGCTTGGGTTCGTAATTTTCTTTGGGATGTTTGACCATCCCGAAATTTCCCTCCGGATGCTTGATTCCT
>JAOZNE010000116.1:0-6407 GCA_029933955.1 Phycisphaerae bacterium | reverse complement strand
TACCACGGGATTGGCGTTTCACCGAGGAAAAAACCTCTGAAAAAATCCCTGGATTCCCAATCAAGTTGGGAATGACAAGAAAAGACAGACAGAAAAGAAAATAAACAGTTGACATGTTATACCTTGTAGGTATATTATATATATCATGGAATTTGGGTTCGATAAAAGAAAAAGCGAATCAAATAAGCGGAAGCACGGTATCAATTTTGTCGAGGCTCAAGCTCTTTGGCAAGACCCGGACAGGATTGTGGTTCCAGCGAAAACTCAAATTGAAAATCGATTTGTGTTGACGGGAAAAATAGCTAGCCAGCATTGGTCGGCTGTGTTTACGATTCGCATGGGCAAAACTCGCATTATTTCCGTGCGACGCGCAAGGGAGCAGGAGGTAAAAGAATATGAAAGCTAAAGAATTCGACAAGAAGTTTGATGACGGCGAGGATATTAGCAGGTATCTCGACTATTCCAAAGCTACCCGGCCCGGGCGAGAGCAGAAACGAGTCAATGTCGATTTCCCCGTTTGGATGATCCAGTCTCTGGACAAAGAAGCCGCTCGGCTTGGCGTGCCGAGGCAGTCTGTAATTAAAGTCTGGATCGCAGACCGGCTTGAACGCGCCCAGGCGTCATGAATCCTGTCTTCTGAATCCTGCTTCTAAACAATTCCCTTTGGCGCGTGGGCTAGGTTTTCCGCGGTGTAGTCTGCTCCGGCGGCGGTTAGTTCCTCGGCGGTGAAGCTGGTGGTTAGTCCCAGGCAGGTAGCTCCGGCGGCCTTGGCTGCGGCGGCGCCGTTTTTGGCGTCTTCCACTACCAGGCACGCAGCTGGCGAGACGCCGATTTTTTCCGCAGCCTGGAGGAAACATTCCGGGTCTGGCTTGTGCTTCGTAACGTCGCTGCCAGTTACCACCGCGTCGAATGTCTCCGCTGGTATGCCGATCTCAGCCAGGTTGCCCTCGACCTTCATCCGGTCCGCAGCCGAGGCCACCGCCAGGCGAATGTCCTTAGCCCGGCAGTGGGAAATGAACTCCAGCACGCCTGGCAGGGGTGGCAGCTTGCCCTTGATAATTTCGAGATATATCTCGTAGGTGTGAATTTTGTCGCGCGGCATATCCAGGGTTATGCCATGCTTCTCAGCCACGCCGCCGATGTAGCGGTTCTCGCCGCAGCCCACGAAGGGCACGAAATCCGCGGGTTGAACTTCCGTATTATACACCCGCCGAAACATCTCCATCGCGGCTTTGCAAATCCAACTCTCCGAGTCGCACAGCACGCCGTCCATGTCAAAAATCACACCTTTAATTTGGCCTATCGTCGTCATTATTTTCCTTCTAAATTTCTTCCAATTTCACATTTTCCGCGAGTTTTTCGAATGTCGCCTGGTCGAACTTTGCCGCGGTTTCGTTTGCAGCACAGGCCCCAGCTGCTGCGACGGCCTGGCCCAGGGCGGCCTCGGGCGGGTTGCCTTCCCAGACTGCTCCCAGGAATGTTCCCAGCAGCACATCGCCGCAGCCTACGGTATTTTTTACCGTCTCGCAGCCAAGCTGAACCGAAGCATGGCTGACATTTTCTCGCGTTACCAGATACGCCCCGTCTGCCCCCGCGCTTAGCAGGACAAATTCGACCTTCTGCGCCAACCCCCTGGCTGCGGAGAGTTGCTCGTCGATCGTCGCCAGCTCTCTGCCTACCAATTCTGACAGCTCTGCGAGGTTGGGCTTGATTAGCCAAAAGTTTTTCAGCCTGGCCTTGCCCGCGGTTTGCAAAGCTGGGCCTGACGAATCCACCGCCACTCGCGCCCCGGTCTGGTCGGCTGTCTTGAGCATCTCAGCGAAGTCGTCGCAGGTTACGCCCCCCGGCAGCGAGCCGCTGAAAACCACCACGTCGCCAGGCTCGACGGTCGCGCCGAGTTGCTCGACAAACTCCCGCACGTCGGCTCGGCGGACGGCTAGGCCCGTGTCGCGCAGGTGCGTGTCCAGGCCGGTCTCCGTATCTCTCAGCGTGATATTCTCGCGCGTCAGTCCGGGCAGGTTCAGGAAGGCATCGCAAATCAGGCCATCGTCAAAAATGGTTTCGAACAGCTCGCGATTATCTTGGCCAAGCAGCCCCATCGCTGTGGAGGCCAGGCCCATCGCAGCCAGTGTCCGCGAGACATTCACACCCTTGCCGCCGGGGCTACTGCCAGTTGTGCGCACCTGCTCATGCCCGCCAAGCTGCAGCCCGGAGACCTCGATGACCCGGTCTATCGCGGGGTTGAGCGTAACGGTTATAATTTTCTGCATCTCGTACATGGGGGAGACTATCGCTGTTGCAGCCTGAATTTGCAAGGCAAATAGGCGAAAAACGGCAGAACACGAATGACACAAATGACACGAATGAAAAACGAATAGCACGAATGTACTTTAAGTTTTTTTTGTAGGTTGGGCGTCCTGTCCATACACGCTTCTGCAGGCAGAAGCATGGCACCCGGCATCATATTTTTGCCACCCGGTAAAAAAAACCGTGAAATCTGTGGACTCTTTATTGGGCATTGGGCCCTGGTTATTCCCAGCACTTATTTGCCATGCATCAGAACCGTTGGCTCAAGTCAAAAGACTTACGATACCTTAGAGTTTTGCAAATAAGTGCCGGGGGTATTTTGGCCTTGGATATTTTTTCGTTATTCGTCGTTTGCGTTCGGCTCGATGTGCACTATGACCTGCTGGACGGAGTTGTCTGCGGCGAGGATGCGTTGGCGGACAGCAGAGGCTATGTTGTGTCCCGCTTCGACCGTCAGGTTCGGGTCGACCAGGATATGCAGGTCCATCTCGACCTTCCCGCCGAGTTTCCTGGCCCGGACTGCGTGGTAATTTTGCACGCCTTGGGTCTGCTGGATAACCTTGCCCAGCCGGGCGACCTGCGCCTTGGCCGGTGCCCGGTCGGTCAGTTCATTGCAGGCTGAGATGATAATTTTTATCGCAGCGACCAGCAGAAACGCAGCTAGTACCGCCGCGGTGAGTCCATCGAGCATCTGCCATTTTTCCCCGCCGAACATCGCCCCCGCAATACCCGCTGAGGCTCCCAGCGAGGTAAACGCGTCCGAGCGGTGGTGCCACGCGTTGGCCAAGACCGCGGGGTTGTTGGCCTGGTGTCCCGCCCGCCGAGTTACGCGGAATAGCCACTCTTTGACCGGTACGGTGAGCATCGCCATGGCCAGCGGTACGGGGCCTGTTATCGCTCCGACGGTAGCTGAGCTTAGCGACGCGACAGCCCGATAGCCTATCATCGCCGCAGCTCCAAACAGGGCTATGCCCACGAACATCGCCACCAGTGTGTGCACCCGCCGATGGCCATACGGATGACAGGGGTCGGCGGGTCTGTTGCCCCACTTGAGGCTGGCCAGAACAGCCAGGTCGCTCACCAGATCGGTCAGGCTGTGCACGCCGTCAGCCAGGATCGTCTGACAGGAGAAGACGACGCCGGCTGCGATTTTCGCCCCCGCCAGAGCGAGGTTGACCGCCATGCCCCATATCGTAACAGCCCGGCCTGTGGTCGGCGGCGGGGTCTTGACATGGCCCGGGGCGAACATGGCTAGGCCCTCTCCGACGAAACTTTCACCGAGACAGCGTCAGCTTGGGCAATAGCTGCGGGCTTGGCGACCTCGACAGTCGCAGCTCGCACGCGACCGTCTGCCAGGGCGAGATTCAAAATTTCCGTCGCGAGTTTTTCCAGCAGCGCGAAACGCCACAGGCCTGCAGCGGCGGTGATTTTCTCGCACAGATCAGCATAGTCCACCGCGTCTGCAAGGTCGTCCGAAGCAGCGGCAGCTTGGCCATCGACATCCAGCTCGATATCCACGCAAATATCCTGAGGCCCCGCCTGCTCCCAGTCGTTCACCCCAACAGTCGCCCGCAAACGCAAATTTTTTATGCGGATCAGCATGCAATCATTCTAGATCAAGCCACCACGAAAAACAACGCAATCGTATGAATGTAGTTGCCTCCCCCGTATTGTTTTGCAAATCGGCGGGTAGGTAAAAGGGAAATAGAATCTGTCATTACATTTCCATCGCGGTTTGGCTAGGCTGCCATCATGAAAAACGTTCATTCAAAAATACTGAAACAGATCGAGAAAGTTACAGGAAAACGTCCGCTAACTGTAATTAACCACATACCTAAAAAGTGTGTCTATTTTCCCTTGCTCTCGTCTTTGTTTTTCTGCGTGTATCGGATAACCTGCACATTTTCGATGGTGGTCAGTCCGCCGCACTGGGCGGCTTCGAACAGGTCGTGGAGCTTGGGCAGGAAATCGTCGATTTTCTCCGGCGAGTCGACTATTTCGACGACGATCGGCAAGTCGGCTGAGAGGTCCAAAATGCGGGCGGTTCGGATTCTGCTCGTCGCGCCGAAGCCAGTCTCGCACCGCCAGGCCGTCGCCCCAGCCAGCCCCGCCTGCTTGGCTTGCCGCACTATCACCTCGTGCAGCGAAGTGTGCTTGAGCTTGTCCGACTCGCCCAGGAATATCCGCAGGAGTTTAGCCTCGGCCTTTAGTTCCATAGTCCACCACCTGTTCTTATGAGGATACGCACAGCTAGAACTCCAACGAGGAAGGCTGCCACGGAAAAAATAATCGAGCCACCCATGTAAATTGCGGCGTGGAGATATTCGCTGTCCCGGAACATCGCGATGGTTTCGTATATCATGGACGACAGCGTGGTAAACCCGCCGCAAAAACCCGTCGCCAACAGCAGCCTCATCCCCGGCGAGAGCATTTCCCCAGCCAGAGCTACCTCAGTAATCACACCGACGAATATACACCCCAGGATATTTGTCGCCAGAGTCCCAATAGGCCAATCCACGGAAAACCGTTGGCCCAGCACGCTCATGCCATAGCGGGCAATGGAGCCTGCAAACCCCCCGCAACCCACCAGAAGCGAAGCCAGTAGCACGTTCGTCAGTTTCATATCGCAAATCGTAAGCTGTCCTGACGGCAGAGTCAACGAGCCTTTTGTCCGGTTGTCGAGACAAAGGTATTGACACGGACAGCGGGGGTAGCTATTCTGCTCGTCCTGTCTAAGCGGGCTTGGATAACCACCCGGGCAGGAACAAATGTGAATTCGCGTATGAATTCACGCAAGAAACCACCCGTAATTAGGAGCAATTTCCATGGCAGTAAAAATAGGTATCAACGGATTTGGCCGCATCGGACGACTGGTTTTCCGCGCAATGGCGGAAGAGCCTGAACGCTTTGAAGTAATGGCTATCAACGACTTGGCCGACGCGGACACGCTGGCGTATCTGCTGAAGTATGACTCGACCCAGGGCAAGTTCCCGGGCAAGGTCGTCGCCAAGAAAGATTGTCTTGTCGTCAACGGCAAAGAGGTCAAAGTCGTAGCTGAGCGCAACCCCGCCAACCTGCCCTGGGGCGAACTTGGCGTGGACGTCGCTATCGAAGCGACCGGCATTTTCCGCGACAACAAGACCGCTGACAAGCCAGGCTACGACAGCCATATCGACGCGGGGGCCAAGAAGGTCATCATCTCCGCGCCGTCCAAGGGCACAGCGTCGATGATCGTCATGGGCGTCAACTGCGACAGCCTGACCCCGGAGATCACCTGCGTCTCCAACGCGTCCTGCACCACCAACAGCCTGGCTCCGGTAGCCAAGACCCTCAACGATAAGTTCGGCATCATCAAGGGTCTGATGACCACCGTGCATGGCTACACCAACGACCAGCGAATCCTGGATATGATCCACAGCGACAAGCGTCGCGCCCGGGCAGCTGCGGTCAATATCATCCCGACCACCACCGGCGCCGCAGTGGCTGTGGGCAAGGTCCTGCCGGAACTCAACGGCAAGCTCGATGGCTATGCCCTGCGAGTGCCGATTCCAACCGGCTCGATTACGGACCTCACCGTGCACCTCAACAAGAGCACGAACATCGAAGAGGTCAACGAAGCGATCCGCGTCGCAGCCGATGGGCCTATGAAGGGTATCATCGAATACTGCACCGACCCGATCGTCTCCAGCGATATCGTACACAACCCAGCTAGCGCAATCTTCGACTCGGGCAATACCGCAGTCATCGGCGGCGACCTGCTCAAGGTTACAATGTGGTACGACAACGAATGGGGCTACAGCAGCAGAACCGCAGACCTGGCTGAGAAAATGGCCAAGCTGTAAAACCCATAAAAAAATCAACAACTAAAAAGCTCGCGACAGGCCTATAACCAAAAGCCTTCGCGAGCTTTTTTTAATTAGGCAAACAGGCAAATAGGAGTTCACGGATTACACGGATTTTTTTGTCAAAAAGAAAATCCGTGTAATCCGTGGACTCCTGTTTTTGTATTCCAGTTGAGTTGGGAATATCCGAAATCAAAAATCCGAAATCCGAAATATTTTCCCTTGCATTAGCAAAACGAATAGATATTATTAGCGGCT
>JAOZNE010000359.1:0-1635 GCA_029933955.1 Phycisphaerae bacterium | reverse complement strand
GGCGGGAGGGCTGGATTTTGCAAAGTAGCGGGCTATGAGGTACTCTGTTTGCTCCGGCGGAGGAAATGCTGAGCGAAACCTGTTCACGAATTGACGCCTTGCATGAATTTGCCAGGGATAACTGGACATTACAACTTTGTTACGACAGTTATTGAACATAGTCTTGACTGTAACGGCATCCCCTGATAGACTTGCCCCCCCGCGGTTGGCAGCTGGCGTGAATATCCACAGCAACACGAAGATATTTATCCAGAGCAGCTCGTGGATTTGCCCGTGTGCCGAGGTTTTTGCAGCGGATTTGCAACCACAGATGTGCAGGCTGCAAAATTTTACAAGCAAAAGAAGTTAAGCCGACGTAGCTCAACGGTAGAGCACAGCTTTCGTAAAGCTGAGGTTGTGAGTTCGATTCTCACCGTCGGCCTTGCCCCCCTGCCTGCCTTGCCCCCCCGCCCTATCCAAATATCGTCATGCTTTGGCGGGAATGACACAGGGGCGGGGGCCAAACCCCGAAATTGTCCGCGCCAAGACTCGCTGTTGCGTCTGGGTTGGCTTGGCGGTAGCATTATGGCTATGAGTGATACGAAGCTACAAGTCGCGTTGGATTTTCTGGAGCTTGACCGCGCCCTTGCCGTGGCAGCTGAGGCTGAGGCTGGCGGGGCTGATTTTATCGAGGCCGGCACGCCGTTGATAAAAAGCGAAGGCCTGGACGCTGTGCGAGCACTCCGCGAGCGGTTTCCGGACAAGACCATCATCGCCGACACGAAAACTATGGACGCCGGGCGAATCGAAGCTGAAGCTGCTGCCAAGGCTGGGGCGAATATTATGACGGTCCTGGCAGCGGCTCCGCTGGCGACGATCCGCGAGTGCGTCGAAGCTGGGCGACACTACGGGATAGAGGTTGCGGTCGATTTGCTGGGCGTGGCCGAGCCTGTGGAGTTCGCCAAAAACGCCGCGGAACTTGGCGTGAGCTGGCTTGATGTCCATTGTGCTATCGACCAGCAGATGGCTGGGGCTGACCCGCTGGATTTGCTTCGGCAGGTACGCGCTGCGACCGGGCTGACCCTGGCTGTGGCTGGGGGGATAAACTCCCAGACCGCCGCAGCAGCCGCCCAGGCTGGGGCCGACGTGGTCATCGTCGGCGGCGCGATAACAAAGGCTATCGATGTGCGAAAAGCGACTGCGGACATTCGCAAGTCGCTCGACACTGGTCAAGCCTTGGCTAGTGAACATTTCAAGCGGGCCAGGCTGGGGGATATCCGCGAGGTTTTGCAGGCTGTGGGCACGAGCAACATCTCCGACGGCTCGCACCGCCAGCCCTGCCTGGCAGACATCAAACCAATCAGCCCCGGCCAGTTCGCGTGCGGCCCGGCTGTTACCGTCAAAACTTTCCCCGGCGACTGGGCCAAACCCGTCGAAGCTATCGACGCTGCCAAGCCTGGCGATATTATCGTTATCGACGCGGCGGGCCAGCCGCCCGCGCTGTGGGGCGAACTTGCCAGCGAGAGCGCGAAGAACAAGGGCCTCGCTGGGCTGGTGGTAAACGGAGCTGTGCGAGACACCGCCGAGATTCGCAAACTGGGCCTGGCGGTCTGGACGAAACACATCACCAGCCACGCTGGCAACCCGCACGGCCTG
>JAOZNE010000115.1:1846-6469 GCA_029933955.1 Phycisphaerae bacterium | reverse complement strand
CCCAAGTTTGTAGGAGGGCGGATTCAACTCTCAAGTGCGACACATGAGTGGAATACAATTGGTGAGCGGGTAGAATGTCCCTCACCAATTATCCGAACACTCACAGGAGCATTTGATGGGACACAACCACAGCCAATTCACCGAAGATGAGCGCAACCAATTTTGCGCACTGCGTAAAGCAAAATCATCAATGACAAAAATCTTGCGATAACTCGGGTGCCCGCGAAAATGCCTGGGCTTTAGGCCGCCCGATATTGTATACTCTGGCCTGGCAGCGTAGCTATGAACGGTTACTGTTTTAGTTCAACGGAGAAAGTTTCCGAAATGAAATTTCGAGCTGATGAAATTGCCAGTGTTTTGCGGGAGGAGATAGCCAACTATCGCCGCCATATGGACGTCGCCAGCGTCGGCCGTGTGCTGGAAGTTGGCGACGGCATCGCTCAGATATTTGGCCTAAGTCAAGCTATGGCTGGGGAGATGCTCATCATCGAAACCCAGGCCGGCAGCAACGCGGGCCAGACCAATGCGATGGGCCAGGTTTTCAACCTCGAAGACAATTCCATCGGCGCGGTTATTTACACTAATGGCGACCTGGTCAAAGCTGGCGACCTTGTCCGCTCGACTGGCAAGCTGTTGGATGTTCCCGTTGGCATGGCTGTGCTTGGGCGGGTTATCGACCCGCTGGGCAACCCGCTGGACGGCGGGGCAGCCATCGACGCCACCGCCACTAGGCCGGTGGAATTTCTCGCCCCCGGCATAGCAGAGCGTCAGCCTGTGGACGAGCCTTTGCAGACCGGCATAAAAGCTATCGACTCGCTCGTGCCCATCGGGCGCGGGCAGCGAGAGCTTATCATCGGCGACCGCAAGACCGGCAAGACCGCCCTGGCTATCGATACTATTCTCAATCAAAAGGGCAGGGACGTTTTGTGCGTGTACGTAGCGGTGGGCCAAAAGGAATCGACCGTCGCCGACGTCGTCGAGACGCTACGACGCCATGGCGCGATGGAATATACGACCGTGGTTTCCGCAGCCAGCAGCGACGCCGCTCCGCTGCAGTACATCGCGCCATACGCTGGTTGCGCGATAGCGGAGCATTTTATGTTCCAAGGCCGGGCCACGCTGGTCGTGTACGACGACCTGTCAAAGCAGGCTGCAGCTTACCGGCAGATATCGTTGTTGCTGCGTCGCCCGCCGGGCCGCGAAGCCTACCCCGGCGACGTGTTTTATCTGCACAGCCGACTGCTGGAGCGGGCGTGCAAACTGGCGGAGCGATATGTAATCGTAGCGGGCAACACGGCTGAAAAGGATGGGGAACCGGCTGGCGTCGATGGCGAGACATACGTCGGGCCTCTGGGCCAGGCCGACGCTGCGGCCAAGCTATCGACAATGCCCGACGCTGATAATCTGAAATTGCACAGGCTGAAAAACTCTGGCGGGTCGATGACCGCTTTGCCTATCTGCGAGACGCAAGAGGGCGAGGTGGCCGCTTATATTCCAACGAATCTTATCTCGATAACCGACGGGCAGATTTACCTGGATCCGAAGCTGTTTTTCGCTGGGGTTCGCCCCGCTATCAACGTTGGCATCTCCGTCAGCAGGGTCGGCTACAAGGCTGCGATCGGCGCTATGAAAAAAGTCGCCTCCTCACTTCGGCTGGACCTGGCTGCGTTTCGCGAGCTGGAGAGTTTCGCCCAACTCGGCATGGAGCTGGACCCCGCCAGCCAACAGCAACTAGACCGAGGCCAGCGGATGGTACGCCTGCTGACCCAACCTCAATATCAGCCTATGGACGAGATAGACCAGGTCGTCTCCATTCTGGCGGGCATAACAGGCCTGCTCGACGACCTGCCACTGAATGGGGTGCCGCTCTTCGAACAAGGCGTGCTGGAGTTCATCAAAAAAGACCACGCCGAACTTTACGCCGAGCTGCAAGCAGACCAGGATATGCCCGACGAGAGATTCAAACGACTAGGCTTCCTGGCGGGCGACTTCAAAAAAGGCGACTGGGAAGATTTTAGAAAAGCGAACAGGAAAAAATAATGACGAATGAAGAATAAGCACCGGTAACATTTTCGTCATTCGAAATTCATCTTTCTGAATTGATTCGACATTCTGGTTTTTGAATTCGGATTTTCAAGGAATTGACTTGGCTCAGGCGCGAAAAATCCTGGCTCGCAGCAAGGCTATCAAAAGCATCGCGACGGTAACGCGGACGATGGAAATGGTCGCTACCGCGCGGTTCAAGCGGGCTTACAATCGATGCGTCTCAGCGAGAAAATATATCGACGGCGTGGGCGAGTTGCTGGGCCAAGTTGTCGCCCGGGCTGGTGTGGATGCATTGGACAAGGCGCTCCTTGCCCGCAACCAGGCCAGCCCGCAGGTCGTTATCGTCATAACCTCCGACCGGGGACTATGCAGCGGGTACAACCTGGCCTTGCTGAAACTCACGACGGACAGGCTAAAGGAACTCCAGGCCAGCGGGACCGATATTAAGCTGCATGTCGCGGGGAAAAAGGGTATTTTGCATTTGCAAAAGGCTGTGGTTCCGTTGGCGGAAACTTATAGCTCCTGGGCTGGCGGCATGCCGAGTTGGCGGTGGACAAGTCGCCTGGCGGATAGTCTGGTTGGCCAGCAGGTTGCGGGAAATATCCGCGGCGTGGATATCATATACGCCAAGCTGATAGGCTCAGGCCGATTCGAGCCGACCGCGATGCCGTTGCTACCGATATCGACGGACGCCATGGACGCCCAGCAGGAAAAGGGCCAAGCTGGCCAGGAAACAAAGCAGCCTGCTGGGGGGAAACCTGGCCAGTATGAGTTCGAGCCATCAGCGGAGGTTTTGTTGGCCAGGCTTGTTCCAGCTGCGATTAGGCTGCGGTTATATCAGTGTTTTATGGAAGCGGCGGTAACCGAGCAGATAGCGAGAATGGCAGCGATGCACGCAGCCAGCCAAAGCGCCGACGATATGATCCAATCCCTGAAGATAAAATACAACCGCACACGCCAAGCCCAGATAACCACCGAGCTGGCAGAAATCCTGGGCGGCCAGGCTGGGAATGATTGATAACGAGACAACAGAAAAAAACTTAGGTGGCATGGCTACACCGCGGGTCTGCGGGGTGGCCATGGTTGGACAGAAAATG
Organism: Phycisphaerae bacterium; assembly: GCA_029933955.1. GTDB lineage: Bacteria > Planctomycetota > Phycisphaerae > SM23-33 > SM23-33 > B1-G9. The sequence continues at coordinate 3,326 of JAOZNE010000115.1, read as the reverse complement.
ACGAATGCTGAAGCCCGAATGCCAAATCAATAACGAATTTAGAATGACGAAAAAAGAAAAAACACGGGCGAGACGCTTATGCTACGGTGTTGCCAGGCATTAAAATACGTAACCGTTCACAGAAATTTTTTTATATTTTCCTTTGCCAATTGAGGTAGAAAAGCAAAATTCGACCTGCAGTAAATTTTTCCCTGATTTTTGGAAAAGCTTGGCCTTTTGAAGCCGTACATCTATGCCACCCATTTGTGTTTCGCTGTTTCTTTTGCTTTTACTGATAACTGAAAACTGATAACTTCTTTCTGGAGAATTTGTTGTTTGGAAAACGGACATTGTGGTCAGCCTGGTTGTTGATGAGGGCTGATGACGATAGGTTGGCTGGGGCGCCCGCCGAGGGTTTTGTTGGCCTGTGGGCTGGGCTGATGGTTATCGCTTTGTTGTGGGGGTTGGCGTCGATAGGCTTGTGGAACCTGGCGGGTTGGTTGTTCGGTTGGCCTGGCGGGATGTATGCTATGCAGGCTCTGACGGTTTCCGCTGCGATGTTGCTTTGGCCTTATCGGCGGGCGAGCGAGTCGCTGGTGAACCTCTTAGCTGGGCCAAACCCCGCGGGCTGCGGGCTGATTTCCGCTATCGTGGTGGTGGTGTTGGTAACGTCGCTGATGGTGCTTAGGCCTGACTGGTATCAGCAGGAAGCCGCTCTGCCTGGGTGGTTGGCCTGGCTTCGTCCGGAGTCCAAGATAGACCGCGTCTTGTTGCTCATGCCGCTGTGGGGTACCTGGTCAATGCTGATCCTGCCGCACTTCCGCAAGCCCGGGCCCCAAGCAAGCCCCGCCGTCGCAGCCTTGTCGCGAAGCTGTGGGCCTATGACAGCCGCGGTGCTGATGGGAATACTCCTGGCGGTATCCGCGGGATATTTCGCGTATCTGCCATGGACTCAGCTGACGATATCCGCAGCAGGAATCGCAGCAGCCTTGGCGGGGGGATTGTACCTTGCCCACAAACGAGGCCAGACCGACCGCAACGTACTGCTGGCAACAAACCTGCTGACCCAACTTACCATCCTCCTGGCGGTGCTCGCCAACAGCAATGTGCGATTCTGGTAACCGTTCATGGACACATCATAAAAAGAATCGCCGCGAAAGAACGCATGGAACGGCTGATTCAACTCCCAGGTGCGACACGCCAGTTCGCTACGCCGAGGCCTGCAAAAAAATCGTGTCCATGATACATCTTTCTTTGCAAATGCGGGCAAGGTGCCGAGCTTATAAAAACGGAAAAATTTTTCCGAAAAAGTTGGCCTGGCGGGAAATTCGTATCGTACCGTAAAAGTAAGGAAACACGGGCTGGTTGCTCTGGAGTGCCCGGTTGTTTTGCAGGGATATGAGAGGAATAAGGGTGGCCTCGCCGAGCGCCCGGGTTGCAAGTTCACAAACTTGTTTTGCGCACAGTCCCTGCGCGCAGACAGGTCAGCAAAGCCATTCCG
>JAOZNE010000115.1:0-1746 GCA_029933955.1 Phycisphaerae bacterium | reverse complement strand
CCGACCCCGAAGGACATGTACGACCTGGATCATTACAAGTACTACACATGGGGTGTAGGTACTGACCGGGATGTGTCCGATTTCGTGATTACCGGCGCAAGGCTAAACTTCAAGCAGATTCGCAACTATAACAACACGCCAAACGTGCTGTACGTAACCCTGCTTGATTCGGATGGCTTGGGGTTGGGTGGAACCAACTACAACGAGACGGCTGTGTACAGGGACAACCAAGGTGGCGGAGACGCCTTCGCTGGGCAGGGTACGCACCTGGTAACGTATGTCAATCTGCCAAGTACCCCGCAGGATATCAGCTACGTGTTTGACGCTTCGGAAATCGTAGCCTTCAACGCTTATATGCAGAACGATGGCGATTTCGCGCTGGGCTTCGACCCGGACTGCCACTTCTACAACAAAGGCGTGTCGCTGGATATCTGCTACGAGGTCGTCCCCGAGCCAGCAACGATGACGCTGCTTGGGCTAGGCGGAGTGATGGTTCTGGTTCGTCGCAAACGACGAGCTTGCTGATATCTCACTCTATCTATGTAGATGTACAAGTCAGCAAAGCCATTCCGTCATATGCGGGAAGGTTCACAAAAGTGCCTTTTATAGAAAAGGCCAACAGACAGGTCGCCAGCTCGGCGACCAAACAAAAAGGAGAGCATTATGAAACGCTCAAAAATAACAGTAGCAATGGTAGTGATGGTGATGGTGTCTTTGTTCATGCTGGTCGGTTCTGCCTCAGCGGCGGTTTACGACGGACTGGCTGCGGGTTCTATACTCCACGGCGGCGACCGGGAGTTGACGAACCTGACGTTTGTCGGGTCATCTACGGTGATGACCGGCGCGGATTTTATGCGTTATAACGACGGGTACCTGTTCAGGCCAGATCATCAGACCAGCCATGTGAAAAACCGTCTGTATGGATGGAACGACGTTCAGCCTCGCGACATGGCACCGGGACAAAACAAGTATGCCTTTAACCCCGACCGTGCCGACAAGGCGACGAAGTATGTCAACGAAAGCACCTCCGGCGGAACGCTTAGCGAAGTATTCGGTAGCTTCAATGGTAAGCCCAATGACTATAAGAATATGAGCTACATTCTCGACGGAGAGAAAAGCAAGAGGACATACTATGTAGACCTGTATTTTGATGGCTTCTCGCTTTCCGGCGACGACGATAAGACCAGTATCGAAGTTGCTCTGCTGGAACGCGGGGGCAATAGCAAAATGAAGGTTTACGGCATCCTCGCTGGCGACACGTCCGACCCCGACACAGCTATCTACAAGGACTATACACCCAAGCTCACGAAGGATAGCGTGCTGGTGGGCTACAAGTCCAAAACTTTCAATCCGCTTTGGAAGCTGGACACGCTGGAGATAGGCGGAGCACAGGCAGTGCGAGGCTACGGTATCAGCATCAGCAACGACTGGACGAATCTGGTCGGGCTTCGTATCGCTTCGGAAGGTTGTGCGTTTGAAGGCCCGGACCTGGTAGGTGTTGGCGTTGTCCCCGAGCCAGCTACGATGACGCTGCTTGGCCTCGGCGGAGTGATGACATTAATCCATCGCAAACGCCGAGCCTGCTGATGTATCGCAAAAAAGGCTGTATAGAAAGGTTGTAACGCAGCGTGTCGCCCAGCCACCAGGCCGGGCGATACGCTTTTTTATAGGCCGAAATTTGGAACAAACATAAATGACGAAAAAATGACCAAAGCCCATTGAAGACCCAATGCCCGGACACCCGGG
>JAOZNE010000358.1:0-1648 GCA_029933955.1 Phycisphaerae bacterium | reverse complement strand
ACATGCCAACGCCGGATAAGCCTAAGTTTTAAGGGAATTGAACCACGGATGAACACGGAAAAACACGGATCAGGGAGACTTGAACCATAAAAAGAAAAACGTTATCCCGACGACAAGGCCCGCGCGGTTTCACCCTCATCGAACTTTTGGTGGTGATAGCTATCATCGCGTTGTTGGTGAGCATTCTCCTGCCCAGCTTGCAGACAGCTAAGGAATTGGCCAAGGCGGCAGTCTGCATGAGCAATCAGAAACAATTGGGGCTGGCTTTGCAAATGTATGCCCAAGACTGGGATGGTACTCTGCCGCGTTTCAAGGATGGGGATTGGACTGCAAATTCAACCTACTGGACAAATAAACTTTTAGACGGTGGCTATATAGGCGACATAGAAGAACGCTGGCCTGGCAGTGGGATCTATGGTGATTTTGGAGCGGGTCTCATGAGGTGTCCGTCAGCTACAAACGACCAGTGGGGTGGCGGTTACGGAGTCCCCTTTAGTCGCATCCATGGTTTATTTGCGGACGAGCAGGCTCCGGCGGATAACAAACCCCCGACAAAATTATCCCAGCTTCGCAGGGTAGGAGAGCTTATGTTGCTGGCTGATTGTGAGCAGCGAACATGGCCTAGACGCACTATAATTTACGCTCAATGTCCCATTTGTATACCACCTCATCCCTGGGAGCAGGTTTCACAGGATCGTCATGACGGCGGCGGCAATGTTTGTTTTGTCGATGGGCATGTGGGCTGGATGAGCTTCGATGCGACCAGCACAAATGAAGGCGATATGTATGGCCACGATGGTTGGTAATAAAAGTTCAATTGAAACTAAAAACAAAAGGGACATTACGATGAGAGTAAGTAAAGTTATAATACTGTTGTTAGTGGCGGTGTTTTGTTTGGCATCTTGTGCTCTGGCGGATGGGCTTGATGGTGTGAATATAGTCCTCAAGCCGGTAATTGGCAAAGATGTTGCGGGCGGGGTGGAACTTTCACTGACAAACCGCGGCACCGAAGCTATGCGGGGTGAGGTTGTGCTGAATGTGCCCAGGCAATGGGGTGCCAGACCGGCTCGGTTCTTTGCGTTTGAACTCGCTCCTGGCAAGGGTCTCAAGAAAAGCTGGTCTTTCGCCAACGCTCTGAAAAATCCCTATAACAAATATACGGTGAAGGTCAGAGTGTCCTCCGGCGGCAGTGCGGTTGAAAAGCAAATCGTTATCAACGGCAGCAAGTCCGGCTCTGTCAACCTGGGCGAGCCGAGGAGTTCCCGCGATATACCCTCGTCCACTATGGGTACGCAGACCCATTACGGACAGAACTGGGACTATAAGGCGGTTGCTCCTCTGGTAGAGAAGGCAGGGTTCAAATGGATTCGTGATGCAGAACATTCGGACCACATTATCGGGGAAGACGGCGGATTTGAGATTCCTGCCAAAGCGCAGGCGTGGATTGACGATGCCGCTGTCAGGAAAATGAATCTGATTTATATTCTCGATCTCAAACAGCGCGACCCAAACGAAAAGTTTGAGGCATTGGTTAAGAGATATGTCGATTATTGTGCCTTTATGGCGAAGACGCTCAAAGGCAAGGTCGCGGTTTGGGAGCTTTGGAATGAGCCGCATAATAATTTCAGAAAGCATATTAAAAACGGCT
>JAOZNE010000114.1:0-6508 GCA_029933955.1 Phycisphaerae bacterium | reverse complement strand
TATTCAAAACAACCAAAATTACAACCAACGGCCATTATTCAACTTATGATGGGACAGTAGTATCTCTAACTGTTATTTTAACACGGCAAAGTGTCCATTGCAGTAAAAGAAAACGCGTTCACGCAGCCCCACCTACTGTTCGGATATTTAACCCGCCAAGTTGAAAGAAGTTAAGATTTTTATAGCCAATCACGGAAAAGAACCAAAGATAAAAAAGGGTTCTCCACCCGAATAGTCGGTAGAAAACCGTATAACAGCAACCCCTTGCGGAGCTGGAGTTTATCGCATTGTAGCCACCGGCATAATATAAAGGGTTGCCACCAAAAGGATACCAACCCCATGCCGTATGGCACCGCCACGGCGGGCGGGTCGCACTCCTGCGTTGCCCTATTCCCCGTGGCGTTGGGATACTATACCATACATACCGGAGGCCATAAAGCGTTAAATTCACAGCTTTTGCAGGCGAAACAATACAGAAGCCACCAACTATTCGGGATGAGAGCCTGTTTTTATCGCCTACTTTTTCTTCATGGTCTTCATGGTGAAAAAAAGTGGGAGCTTATTTCTTCGACTTCTTTGGCAGGGCGATGCCGTTGGCTTTGGGGGTGAAGTCTTTCGCGCTCAGGCCTGTGTTGAATTTCACGTCGCGGAACTCGTAGTTGCACGAGAAATTGTTGTTCCAGTCGTAGCCCACGATTCGCATTGGCAGTAGCGTTTTTATATCCAGGCAGATTTCGGTGGTTTTTGCGGGGTAGTTTGCTCCGTCGCGATTGGCAAGGACCCGCTGCAGGACGATGCACTTTTGGCCTGCCACTTCTGTGGTGCCCAAAAACGCCTGGCCGACGAGGTCGCCGTTTTTCTCCGCGAGTTTGTACACCTCAATCAGACTGGCGATGCTGTTTTCAAAGCCGAACTTCGTGCAAGGCCGCAGCGTGTTTCGCATGGCGTCAGGCCCGTCGGGGAGTTTCAGCACGCTCTTGCCGGCGAGCAGTTGGGCCAGGCCTCCCTTTGGCCGCACAAGCATTCTGCTTTGGCCCTTGGCGTCTTTGTATTGGCCTTGGACGAAGATCAGCCTGTCGCCCAGCGGCGCGTTTTTTGTCCATATCATCGCGATGCTAAACGGGCTTGGCATGAACTTCACCGCGACTTGCTGCTCTGGGCGAAGTTGGCCTGAGAGAGTTTCCTGCTTGACGAAGGTGCAGGTATAGTCCCGAATTTTCATAGCTCGATAAGACTCCGCCGAGCGGGCTAGCAGTGCAAGATGGTTCCCCTTGGCCTGAGCAAGAATATCCGGCGAGAGGAGTTTTTCCTCAGCCTGGGTGAAACTCAGAACGGACGTGTATCGCTCCTGAGGCTGGACACAGCCAGAAAAACCCACCAGAGCAAAGAGACAAAAATACGTTGAAAGAAAAATTCGCCTGGTCATATTCGGAGTTGTTTCGAATTTCGATATTCGGATTTCGGATTTGCTTTTAATGTCAGCTCGCTTTGCGTTTAATGCCGTTTGCCTGTGGGGTGAAGTCCGCTCCTTGCAGGGCTACGTCGAAGTTCAAATCGCGATACTCGTAGTTGCAGGACAGCTTGTTGTCCCAGTTGTACCCTACCACCCGCATTGGCACGAGCGTCTTGATATCCAGGCAGACGACGGTTTTCCGGGCCGGGTATTTCGCGCCAGGCCGATTCGGCAGGAACCGGATAAGCACGATACACTTTCGCCCGTCCACCTCGGTAAAGCCGCCGAACTTCTCCGTACTGTCGCCATGCTCGCGAGCTTGTTCGTAAACTCGAATGAGGCTTTTCAGCCCGTTTTGGAACCCAAAATAAGTGCAAGGCCGCAGCGTACTCTTCAGAGCATCACGTCCGTCGGGCAGGCGAAGCACCGAGCCTCCTGTGAGTTTCTGCAGGAGCTTCGAAGCCGGGCGAACGACCATTTGACTTCGGCCTTTGGAATTTTTGAACTTGCCGTCCACGAACACCAGCGCGTCGCCCAGGGGCGGGTTCTTCGTCCACTTCATCGCAACGCTGAAGGGCTTTTCGCGGAACTTCACGTCGATGTGCTGCTCCTTGCCCAGCTTGCCGCGGATGCGTTCGCGCTTGACAAAGGTGCAGGTATAGCTGGGTATGCCCCGCTGTTGGAACTGGGCCAGGCCCATTTTCAGCAGGGCCAGGTGGTCGGTCTCGGCGAGGTTGCGGATTTTCTCAAGCCGGGCAGCGTCGCCGGTCAGCAAGACGGTGTCGTCCAACGTAACGAGCTTCTTCACCGCCTGCTCGCGCGTCGCGAGCGACTGGGTAATCTGCACAAACCCCAATCCCACCAGCACAGCCCCGACGAGTATCCGCACTCGCCGATTGGTAGGCTTGAATATCATGTCGAGAAACTTTTTCATTGCCAGATTCCTCAGCCGCCCGGGAACAGCTCCGCCAGGCCGGGTGGCTCTGAATGTATATATCGGCATTGGCGACCGTAAAACTCAAGTGCATCCCTGCATCGCCACCAAGCCGAGACTATCTGCGAATCGTTAATGCGGAATTGTAGCCTATACAACCCTGTCGCGGACAATTTTTTTCGGTTTTTTTACAGCAATTTTTTTCGACAAATTCCAGACAAAAAAAAGCGGAACACGAATGAAAAGTAATCAGTTGTCCCCAGCACTTATTTGCGTAAATCCAAAGTCGTTGTTTTTCCGCTCGACTTAATCGTTTACCGAATGTAGCAAATAAGTGCTGGGGACAACTGACAACTTTTTTACCCAAAATTCCCTAAAAACCGCTTAACGGGTTAGGGCTTGGCTCCGATTTTATCTGAGTTGCCAGGACTTGCCTATTTTCATCCGTCGGCAGGTCTAGAAAAGTCGAGGTAGATCTTGCTGTACGAGGATGTTAACTATGGAAACTGTAGCGATTTTCAAACAATATCTGGAGTATCTATTCACAGGGCAGCGAGGTTTGGCTCGGGAATGGATTTTCGACGCTCACGACCGGGGATTCGGCGCGCACAGGCTGCTTGCCCAGATAATTTGGCCCGCTATGGAACAGGTCGACAAACTGTACCGCGAAGATCGTATCTCGCGGGTTACCGAGCACCTGGCTACCCGCATCAACCGCATGATAGCTGACCAACTTCAGCGGGTGTTGAACCATAAACCTAAGGATGGCAGGCGGTTAGTAGTGCTGTGCGGGAATAGCCAAGTCTCCGAGCTAGGCGCCCAGATAGCGTCGGACCTGTTCGAAGCTGAGGGCTGGAGCGTATGGTTCGTAGGCTCGGACGTGCCAAACGACGAGGTTTTGCAATTCCTAGGCCAGGTAACGCCCGACCTGCTGTTCGTTTTCAGCTCACTGCCGCCCGAGGTTCCGCAGATTCGCCAACTCATCAGCCTAATCCGCGAAGTTGGCATTTGCGAGGAGATGCAAATAATGCTCTGTGGGGGCATTTACAACCGCGCCAAAGACCTGGCTGAGGAAATCAAAGCCGACCTTCGCGTAGACACTATTCGCCAAGCCCTTTGCCTTGTAGAGGAAAACCCCAGTCGAGTCGCTCGCCCCGACGATGAGCCGCTCGAGCCTGGCAGAAGGAGGAAACGCAAGCGAAAAGCTCACCTCGCCCGCGTAGACGAGTTGCGACACAGACTGGGCTTGGCTGCGGATAGGCCCGACGAGCCTGTCGGGGCGGTCTCCGAGCGTATCCGCCAAGCTGTGGCCCAGTCTGTCCTCGATATCTCGCCAAACGAGCTGGGGGAACTGGACGAGTTGGACAAGTCGGACGAACTGAGCCATTGACCCAGCCCGTGTGCATCAGAAAAAACAAAAACCTACCGCGAAAGAACGCATAGAACACAAAAACAGACCGTTGTAATTGTTCACAAACAACATCTATGCGATCGTTGAGTTCTTTCGCGGTAAATTTTGTGTAGCCGGGGCGTGTCTATTGTAGAATCATGCGGATTTTTTCTGGTAGTTTGTTTTGGGGATCGTCGATTTTCATCTCGATATCCAGCTGCCACACCGGCGGGAGCAGCTTGGCTTGGCGGAGCTTTACGCCGTCTTTGCGAGTGGTCAACATTATCTCCGCACCGCAGCTGGCTGCTGCCTGGCTCAACTTGGCGAGTGTTCGCGGCGTGTATGCAACATGGTCAGTCAGAGCTTTGGAGCCAACGAGTTGGCTGTCCAGGGACGCGACGCTTTGCATAAATCCCGCTGGGTTGCCCAGGCCACAGAACGCGAAAATTTTTCTGCCTGTCAAGTTGGCCAGGGGTTTTAGCTCGCCGGCGGGGTCGATGACACCCGTGATGGCGTGGCTGGCCCGCAACAACAACGCCGCCGGGGCCAACTTGCGAAGCAACCCATCAAGCCTGTCGAGTTCCGGGGCTTCGACCTGCTCGCTACGAGTGATGATTATAACCTGGGCCTGTCGCAGTGCGGCTATCGGCTCGCGCAGCCTGCCCGTCGGCAAGCAACAACCCGCCTGGCCTGGCCCGGAGCCAAACGGATTCGTCGCGTCGATAAGGACGATGTCCAGATTTCGCCTCAGCTTGAGATGCTGAAAGCCGTCGTCCATAATCAGCACGTTGGCACCGTTGGCCTGGGCGCGGCAAGCACCAGACTGGCGGTTTGGATTCACGATGACAGCTGCGTCGGTTGTCTCTCGCAAGAGCTGGGCTTCGTCGCTAAGGCCAGCTGTGGACTTATACCCGCGCGTGAGAATAGCGGGGTTGCAGCCTAGCTGATTCCGCAACAGCCCCGCCAGGTGTGCGACCATCGGCGTCTTGCCCGTCCCGCCAGTGGTGATATTGCCAACGCAAATAATCGGCACATCGACGGCACAGCTCGGCAGCACGCCCGCGCGATACGCCCACCGCCTGGCCCGCATAACCAGGGCATACGGACATGCCCCCAACCGCCCAGCCAGGGGCGCCTTTGGAAAAATCGCTCCGGATATTTCGGACTCGATATCCATCGTCAATTCACCGCCAGTGGCGTGTAGCACAGCCGCCCTCGGCTGTGGTTTTTTGCATTCCAAATTTCCACAGCCGGGGGCGGCTATGCTACATTAAAAATCCGCTCGACTACATCGCGGCGATAATGGCCTCCGCCATTTCGCTCGTGCCCACTGCGGAGGGGTCATCGCGGTGCGGCTTCATGTCGTAGGTCGTGCTCTTGCCATCAGCCACCACCTTGGCAACTGCCTTTTCAAGCCTCGCTGCAGCGTCAGCTTCGCCGAGGTAGTCCAGCATCAATAAGCCTGACAAAATGAGGGCTGTCGGGTTTACCTTATCCATGCCCTTGTATTTCGGGGCGCTGCCGTGGGTAGCTTCGAAGACAGCTCCGTTGTCGCCGATGTTGGCACCGGGGGCAACGCCCAGCCCGCCGACCAGCCCCGCACAAAGGTCGCTGAGAATATCGCCGTACAAATTCTCCGTAACGATAACATCGTACAGCTCGGGTTTTTGCACCAGCTGCATGCACATGTTGTCCACCAGCCGTTCTTCGGACTCGATATCCGGATAATCCTTGGCCACCCGCTCAGCGACCTCCTTAAACAGACCATCGGTGTGCTTCATGATATTGGCCTTCTCAACATAGGTAACCTTTTTTCGGCCATGCTTGCGGGCATACTCAAAGGCAAACCGCACGATCCGCTCGGTGTTCTGCACGCTGATGGGTTTAATCGATACGCCCGTACTCTCTGGGGGGGTAAGAATTTTCTTGCCGTCGCCGAGACGATTGACTGTCTCGATGAGTTCGCCGACCTCAGCGGACCCTTTTTCGAACTCCACGCCGGCGTAGAGGTCTTCACAATTTTCGCGGACGAGTACCAGGTCGATGTCCTTATATTTGCTGCGGACGCCGGGGTAGCTTTTGCAAGGCCGCAGACAGCAGTACAGGTCCAGTGTCTGACGCAGCTGAACATTGACGCTGCGAAATCCACTGCCGATTGGCGTGGTGATGGGAGCTTTGAGGGTCGCGTCGGTGTTGCGGACGGACTCGATGGTCTCCTCTGGCATTGGAGTGCCGTGGGATTCCAGGATATCCACGCCAGCTACGCATTCGGTCCAGGTTATTCGCCCACCGCCTGGGGTTTTTTCCAGGGCTGCGTCGACGCATCGCCTGGCCGCGGCTGCAAGCTCCGGGCCCGTGCCGTCGCCAGTAATTAGTGTTGCGGTGTATTGCTTAGCCATTTCGTTCCAGTCTTTCACTATAAGAGGTTTCACTTCCAACAAGACAAGCGGAGCATCCTATCAGACCCGCCCGCCCAAGTCAATGGCTTGTGAATTTTGGTGTTCACGCAGTGTGCGAGATTAAACCCTGGTCTTACCATTGGGCATCGTGTGCGGGCATAAAACTGGTTGGTTATCCCGGGCAATTTCGGATTTTGGATTTCAGATTTCGGATTGAGCTAGTTTCGCGAGTAAATCTTATGCTGCAAAACACGGCTAAAATCTGTACAAAACAATAGTTACGGAAAGCCATGAAAAAATCTCACACACCCTGACCCCCAGCCCAACCAAGT
>JAOZNE010000357.1:670-1657 GCA_029933955.1 Phycisphaerae bacterium | reverse complement strand
TCCAGCCCTGTAGCCACTGCTCCTAAAAGCAGCCAAATCAACTTACCCTGCCGCCTGGCCCTTTGCTCCAGCCTGTCCAGGCGAATCATAATCCCAATCTTGCCATTGCCGCGAATGGCCTCGTCAAGCCGGTCTAACTTTTGGAACAACACCTTAAAACTCTGCTGGCAATATTCCGTGTTTTCGCAATCGTCGCTCATGAATCAGGCCCTGTGTCTTTTGTGTGAATTCGATACGTAATCTTATACGAGTCGCTCCATCGCCAGCATCCCTGGCCAGCGAGACTCATAGTTTCGTAGTTAGAGTTATTGGCCACTATCACATCACCAGCCTGCGGCGGAAACTCTAACTCGCTGGCCAAAATCAAAAAGTCAATGACCTGCGTTTGAATCGTCGCGCCGTAATCGTCAGCAACTTCGTAATCCGTCTTGCCGAACGTGGCGACGACAACCTTGTCCGGCTGGCCAGCTCGGCGATAGGTTACCGGGCTGGCCATGTGGGCTGCGCGCTGCTGCTGGAGCCACTCGTTGCCCTGTCTGAGCATATCGCCCATAGCTACTGGCTCAGCCGAACCGCTACCGTCGCGTCGTCATCGCCGGTGGCGGCAAGAGTCTTGCCGATATACTTGTTCGCACCAGACTCGGAATCTTCCTTCGCCACCGCCTCTGTCGCGTCCCAATAAACCTTGGCCCCAGCTGCGATAGCCTCACCGGTGCCGGTAGCTTTTGGCAAGTCGAACACACCCGTTACCGCCAGTGCGCCCAGAGCGTTGGCCAAAATGCCCAGCTTGGCGATGCCCACAAGCTCGCCCTGAACCACCACATCGCCGACTGCCACATCACTGGGGGGTGTGTAATCAATCGAACTGCCGTCATGAATAAATCGTGCTGTCGCCATCGTTCAAATCTCCCAAAACCGCTGTTTGTTTACTGATCAAAAAATCCAAAAATCCAAAATCCCAAATCTAAAATCCCAAATCCTTTTACG
>JAOZNE010000357.1:0-660 GCA_029933955.1 Phycisphaerae bacterium | reverse complement strand
CGCCCTGGCTTTTGATGCCGCCCTTGGGGTCTTGCAGGCTTACGCCGAAGTCGTGATACCCACGCATCTGGACGCCCAGAACATTGAAGTCCGCGTCAGCTGTTTCGATGGTCGGGCTCTCCTGGCCATTGAGGAAGCAGACCTCGATAACAGGCAGGTCGCCCGGGTCAGCCAGCAGATACCACGCCTTGGCAGAATTGCCGGTGTAATTACTGTTGGCCAGATAACGGCTGACCTCGCTGCGGAACTTGCCCTGGTGCGGGTTGGCTACGGGGTACTTTGTGCTGGCGGTCGTGTCGCGAATCTCCAGGCTCTTGTGGAGCATCGTCCCGATCGCACTGAGGCCTGTCGGCACGAGAATTATCGCCGGCATTATTCCGATGGGCTTGCCTTCGGAATCCACCTGGTTGAGGAATTTCTCCTCAGCCTTGGTCAGCCCGTCGATGGTCAGAGCCGTATCGGTGCCCGCGAGATAATTCTTGTTGGCGGTCTTGAAGAAGCCGCTGTTGGCCAGGAAGGTCGTCCAGAAAACATCGTTGATCTTCAGGCCGCTGCCGCGTCCCAACTTGCGAGGCACGGTAGTAATCGCACCCAGATCGTCGTTGATAATATCACGCCGGTCGATAGAGAGCAGCAGGCCATAGGTGTCGGCCTTGTTGG
>JAOZNE010000113.1:0-6529 GCA_029933955.1 Phycisphaerae bacterium | reverse complement strand
TACGATAATTCGCGTTTATTAGTGTTCATTCGTGGTTCTTTTCTGTGAACGGTTATGGCAATTGTAAAATCTCGTTGCTTCGTCAGCCTGTTTTCGGTATTCGTAGTGTGTCCGGCATATCTCTGAGAGGAACCAGGCCATGCGCGATAAACCACATAACAACCCGCAGCCGAGGGCAACTGTGCTACCTAAAAACATCCTCCGCATTCTTTGTCCTGTTTTGCTGATGTTTTTGCTGCTGGCCTCGGGCTGCGGCGAGAAGACAATCGTCATTACCAACTACCCCAGTTTTTATCAGGGCAAGATCAAAACCATCGCGGTCGCGCCGTTTCGTAACGCTACCGGCGTGCGCAACGCGGGCAATATAATCTCGGACACCCTCGCTGGGCGGATAGCAGCCAACGGTACTTATAAGGTCTACAATCGCAACGACCTGCTCGTGCTGCAGAACGAGCGCGACCTGCGGACGGAGCTTGGGCTTGACAATGCCGCGATAGCTGCCAAGTTCCGCAACGTCGGCAAGGTCCAGGCTGTGCTCGTCGGAACGGTTACCAACTTCTCCGCCACGCAGCAGAACGACAAGCGATTCGAGCGGATTCCGATCCAGGCTTACAACCCGCGGACGAGGCAGATGTATATTTCGGGCTATCGTTCGCGGAATTATACCTTCACGAAAAACGAGGGCAATGTCGCTGTTACCGCTACGCTGATTCGCGTGTCCGATGGCTTGCCTTTGTTCGCTACGCCCACAGCGATATCCGACCGCCGATTCGCCCAAGGCTCGCCGCCCTCAGCTGACCGGTTCGCCTGCCGAAGCGCCGCAGCCAGCCAGGTCGTAGCCAAGCTTGTGCGAATCTTTTGCGTTACCAGGCAGACTATTACGGTTAAAGAGTCGCGGGATTTCCGCACAGCCAGCTCGCTGTACGACAACAAATGGGACTTCACCGATAGCTTTAAGTCGACCGACGCCCAGGGGTATCTCGTCCTGCGACTGCCAGCCAGCTGCGACCGCAACCGGTTCCGCATAACCATTATTCGCAAGGGCACGCGAGAGAGCCTCTTCGAGCACAAATTCGTCTGGACGAAAAAGTTTGGCGGGTTTGGCTATGGGTTCAAGCCCAGCAAGATCGTGGAAAAGGCAGGAGGCCCGGGCGAGTTCGTCGCCAAGTTCTACTCAGGCCCAGCACCTGTAATGACGCACAAGTTCCGCATCCGGTAATAGGCCTGGGGCGTATTTCGCTTGTTTTTGGCGGGCGGGGCGGATAGTTTCTCCGGGCATGTTAGCTGAGATTATTCCAGAACATATTTTCGCATCCCTGCCGAGCTGGGCATTGTTCCTGGCCTCGGGCGCGGCGGTGGCGCTGTTGGTGTTTGGGTCGGGCCGGGCCGTTACCGAGGCGGTCAAGCTGGCCAAGACCATGGGGCTGTCCACCATCATCATCGGCGCGACGGTCGTCTCGCTGGGCACGACCTCGCCCGAGGCGTTCGTATCCGTTACCGCAGCTTTTCGCGGCCAGAGCGGCTTTGCCCTGGGCAATGGCGTGGGGTCTATCATTTGCGATACCGCCTTGATATTTGGCCTGGGCTGCTGCCTGGTGCGCTTGCCGAAGGACAGGTTCATCCTCGCCAGACATGGCTGGCTTCAAATAGGCTCGGGCGTCTTGCTGGCCTGCGTCATCGGCGGGCTTGCACTGGCACGGGGCAGCATGGCTGGGGTGGTGATAGGCAGGGGCGTGGGGGTCGCGCTGCTGCTGCTGCTGGCGGGGTACATGTGGCTAAGCGTCCGCTGGGCGAAACAACACCCCGAAGCGATATCAGCCCTGGCCTCTCAGGTTGCACCCATCAGCGACGGCGGGCGGAAAATCGCTCTGACCCTGCTGGGCCTGGCCCTTGGCTTGGCGATGGTGATTTTCGGCTCGCAGATAATGGTAGGCTCGGTCGCCCAGCTGTGCCTGCGGTGGGGCGTGCCGCAAAGCGTCCTGGCTGTAACGCTGATAGCGATGGGCACGAGCTTGCCCGAGCTGGTAACCGCCATCGCTGCTATCGTCAAGGGCCACCCGGAGTTGCTCATCGGCAATATAATCGGAGCGGATATTCTCAATGTGTTGTTCGTAATCGGAGCCTCCGCCACAGCGGTGCCGCTGGCTGTGCCGATGGAATTCTTCTACCTGCACCTGCCCGTGATGCTGCTGGCGTTGGTGCTGATGCGAGGGTTCATGCTTCTCCCGGGCAAGCAGTTCAGCCGATGGCAGGGCATCCCGCTGCTGGCTGTTTTCGCAGGGTATTATATGGTCCTGCTAATACTCGTAGCCAACGGCACGCTGCGGGTATAAAAGCTCTTGCGCCGGGTGGGGTTTTGGCCTATAATCTCGCCCATGATACAGCGAAACACAATTATCCCCGGCGACTGCGTAAAAATACTAAACAAGCTCGACGAGCCTGTGGCGGATCTTATCTTCGCCGACCCGCCATTCAACATAGGCTATAAGTACGATGTCTACGAAGATCGCAAAGCCTACGACGAATACTACAAATGGACGCACGATTGGATGAGCGCGTGCAAAGCTGCCCTCAAGCCGGCTGGCTCGTTCTGGATAGCTATCGGCGACGAGTACGCCGCGGAGGTTCGCGTCATCGGCAGACAGCTGGGCCTGAACCTGCGAAACTGGGTGATATGGCACTACACCTTTGGCCAAAATACCAAATACAAATTCGCGCGCAGCCACGCCCACCTGTTCTACTTCACCAAAGCGACCGACTACAAAGAGCTGACCTTCAACGACATGGCGGTGCGAATTCCCTCCGCTCGACAGACCACCTACGGGGACAATCGAGCCAACCCCAAAGGCAAGCTTCCCGACGACGTTTGGAGCTTCAGCAGAGTGTGCGGCACGTTCAACGAACGGGTGCAATGGCACCCCTGCCAGATGCCCGAAAAATTGCTGGAGCGAATCGTCAAGGTTTCCAGCAACCCCGGCGACCTGGTGATAGACCCCTTCGCCGGCAGCGGCACGACGCTGGTTGTCGCGGCAAAACTCGGGCGGGATTATTTCGGCACGGACATTTCGCCCAGCTACGTTACCAACGCTCTGGAACGAATAGAGGACACGCTGGCGGGCAAACGAGCGACGACGGATATTTCCGAAAACCCCATAGCCAGGCGGGCGGGTCGAAAAAAAACAGGCCACAAACGCCCAGCCAGGAAAACCGCCAAACCCGCAACGCCCACTGGCAAACTGTTTGATTGATTAGAGGAACCCTGATGAACGACACGCATATATCTTTAGCCCATGGCGGCGGGGGCGAGCTTACCCGCCTGCTGCTGAGCGAGCGGGTGATTCCCAAACTCAGCAACCCTCTGCTGGACCCGCTTGGCGACAGTGCGGTGCTGCCTCAGCCCGACGGGCGTGTGTGCATGACAACGGACGCTTTTGTCGTGCAGCCTTTGGAGTTTCCCGGCGGCGATATCGGACGCCTGGCGGTCTGCGGCACAGTGAACGACCTTGCTATGGCTGGGGCCAGGCCGACGGCGCTTAGCCTGGCTATCGTCGTCGAAGAGGGTTTGGAGATGTCGGTTTTCGACCGCATGATAGACTCGATAGCCGCTGCTGCGGACGAGGCTGGGGTGCCCATAGTTACGGGCGACACGAAGGTTATCGAGCGAGGCCGGGGCGACGGGATGATAATTACCACCGCCGGGATTGGCACGCTGCGGGACGGGGTAAACCTCGACGCCGGCAGGATAGTCCCCGGCGATGTGGTTATCGTTACGGGCTTGATAGCTGAGCATGGCCTGGCTGTGATGAGCGCCCGCAAGGGCCTGGCCTTCGAGACCGAACTGCTTAGCGATGTAGCGCCGCTGGTGGGCCTGGCGGGGGATGTTTTTAGCAGCGGAGCCGATGTGAAATTCATGCGAGACCCTACCCGCGGCGGAGTTTCCGGCGTGCTGGTAGACCTGGCTGAGCAGACGAAACTCAGCCTGGATATCGACGAGCGGGCCTTGCCGATTTCCGCTGTGGCCCAGAGTACCGCGGACATGCTCGGGCTGGACCCGATGACCGTCGCCAACGAGGGCAAGGCTGTGATAGTGGTAGCAGAAGCTGAGGCCGAAGCTGCCCTGAGGGCCTGCCGGGCCAATCCGCTGGGAACCAAAGCTGCCGTCGTGGGAAAATTCACCGATGCCACCCCGCCGCTGGTCGAGCTGATAACCCGCCCGGGCGGACGACGAATGGTAACAAGGCCCTACGGCGAAGAGCTGCCGAGAATTTGTTAAGAGGCAGGAGTCAGAAGACAGGATTCAGGATTCAGAATGGGACAATTCGATTTTGACATATCAGCCTGGCCTGCCTTGCCGGCGGCGCGGGGTTTGTTTATTACCGGCACGGATACCGCCGTCGGCAAGACGCTGATAGCTGGCGCCATCGCGAGGTCGCTTTGTCGCAGCGGAACACATGGACAAGATGTCCAAGCCGGCGGCGTGGAGGTTTTCAAGCCCGTCGCCAGTGGCTGTCGCCGGGTTTCGGGCACGCTGATAAGCGAGGACACCGAGTTCCTCGCCTGGGCTGGGGACTCCCCGCGACCCCTGGCTGAGATTACGCCCGTCCGCTACACTCAGCCCGTCGCGCCGAATGTAGCTGCTGCCCGGTCCGACAGGCCTGTCGACCTGGACGCGATTTTCGCGCAATACGCCGAGCTTGCCGCCGGGCCAGGTGGGGTGATTATCGTCGAGGGCGTTGGCGGGTTGCTCTGCCCGATAACCGACGATTTTTGGGTAATTCATCTAGCCAGGCTGATGAACCTGCCGCTGGTCATCGTTGCCCATGCGACCCTGGGCACGATAAATCACACGCTGCTGACCATCCACGCCGCGCGGTCTGCCGGGCTGAGGGTGGCGGGGGTTGTGATTAACAGGTACCAGAATACCCCCGCCGACAGCGACGCCGCGGTGCCCATGCAGACCAATCCGCAGCAGATAGCCCAGCGAGGCCGGGTGAAAGTGCTGACCCTCGTCCCCGACGAACAAGCCAACAGCGTGCCAAACGCGACTATAGGCCCGGACACCCAATTCGTGATAGACCAGGTAGACTGGGATAAGCTGATGGACGCGGGTTGCGTCGCAAAATGATGATGCCCGACGCCGTAGCGTGGGTATCTCGCCCGTGTTTTTTCCGTAAAAAATACGTGTCATTCGTGTTTCGCCGTTTTTTGCCTGTTTTCATTGTATTGCCCAGGATGGGGCGAGATGTTATGCTGCGGGCTTGGAATGGCGAGATATCGCTGCTGATTATATTTACAGGAGACTTGAAATGAAAAAGATTACATTGTCGGTTCCGATTTCTTTGGTTGCTTTTGTCATGTTGGCTTGCTGCTCTGCCAGGGCGTTGGGCGCCGATGCCCAAAAGTATCTCCAAGCTGTGGTTGCCAGGTCCGCTGGTGCTCTGGCGATGGTTCGTTGCGAGATAACCGACGCCGACGGCCCGCGATTGATAACGGGACAGGCTGTCTGCATCGATAGCTCCGGCTTGATGATGACCCCCGCGCTGTCGCGGGTCAAGCCTGAGACTATTACGAAGCTCGAGCTGCTCGCTCCGGGTCAGCCTGCCAAGGTCGTCGGAGCCAGGCTGTTGGGTATCGACGCGGTAACCGGGCTGAGCTTTCTCCAGGCTGGGGCAGGTCAGACATTCACAGCTATCTCGTTTATGAGCAAAGCCAACCTCTCGCTCGGCCAGCGCGTATCTTCTCTCTGTCTTCGGGGCGACGATGTCAGGCTGTCGCCGGTTTTGGGCACGGGCTTTGTAGCTGCTCTCCAGCGCCTGCCGGGTTGGCTTGTCTTGGTAACGGGCGGGAAACTCTCCTCGCCCGGGTCGGTGGTTTTCGACTCGAAAGGCCTGGCGATTGGCCTGGTTGGCGCGCAGCCCTTCCTGCAATATCAAACGTCCAGCCGGGCTGGCGCGACGAGCATACCTCTTAAGAGCATCGACCAGACCATCGCGTTTACCCCAGCTGAGGAGTTCGTTTACGTGCTGGGCAATATACCTCAGGACGGCAAGGTTCGCAGGGCCCCCTGGCTTGGCATTGTGCGGTTCACGCCGGCAGAGCCTGAGCTGTTGGCCAGCCTGGGCGTAACCACGCCGGGGGTCATGGTCGGGCAGGTGATACCGGACAGCCAGGCTGACAAGATGGGCATTATCTCTCGGGATATCGTCGTTGCGGTGGACGGGCAGCCTTTGTCCAACTTCGCGTCGAAGCAGATGGTAGCCGAGGCCTTCATGCGGCAGCTTGCAAAAAAGTCGCCAGGCCAGAGTGTCAAGCTGACCATCCTCAGCCGAGGCCAGAAGCGGGACGTCAATATCAAGCTCGAACCCTCGCCAAAGCGGCCTGGCGAGGCACCGAGACTGCTGAACAAAGCTCTGGGCTTGCTGCTGCGGGAGAAGGTGTACCTCGATGAATTTCTCACGAAAGATTCCGCAGCCAAGGTGCCAGGCCTGCTGGTGATGGGTGTCCAAAAAGACTCGCCCGCAGCCAAGGC
>JAOZNE010000356.1:0-1665 GCA_029933955.1 Phycisphaerae bacterium | reverse complement strand
ATTCTATATCGCCCAACTACGCGGGTTTGCTTTAATCCAAGCCAGGGGCAAGCGTCCATAGCAAGCGAACCACGGATGAACACGGATTTTTTGTGAGTTATCATAGGCTGTGCAATTCGAATATCCGGACAGTCCTGATTTAAAGTTGTCATGTTCTGCCCTATGTTCATTGGCATTCGCTGCATAGACCAAAGATTATCACGCGGTGCGTTCGCTGGGTGAACTTTTGCTTTTCGCAAGCCCGCGAGATATGCCCTTCCATGCCCGTGTCGACAAACTCGATGAACTTGCCACACTCGTCGCAGACCATGTGCTCGTGATGCTCGCGTCCAAAGACAGGCTCGAAGTGGGCGTGGGCGTCGGTGTCGCGAATCTCGCGGACAAGCCCAGCTTGTACCAACAGGGTCAATGTCCGATAAACCGTTCCCCGACTAACCCGGTCGGCTCCGCGGGCCAAGTTGCTAGCCAGGTCGTCAGCCCGGAAGTGGTCGTGGCGATCCAGCGCCCGCTCCAACACGATCCGCCTGGTCTGGGTTATCCGGTCGTTGCGGCTTTTGAGAAAGCCCACGAAAATCTCCCACGCCTCGGCAAAAAGGCAGTTGCGATCGACGGATTTATCTGCCAGGCCCGGGGAACGACGTTTTTTTTGTTTTTGAGATTTCATCCTAATTTTCCGATAACCGAAAATTGCGATTGACCCTCTTTTCCAAAACGCTATAAGGGTATGACTATATATTTTTGGGAAGCCTGGTTGGGCTTCCCTGGTTCAGGCTGTTTCCGACAGCCACAACATGAGGAAAAAACTATGACGTATATAATTACTGATGCTTGCACGATGTGCGGAGCCTGTGCGGACTCCTGCCCGGTCGAAGCTATTGCCGAGGGCGACCCGAAGTACACCATCGACCCGGACACCTGCGTCGACTGCGGTGCCTGCGTCGGGGAGTGTCCCGTCGAAGCTATCGTCGAAGGCTAGAACCAATAAGCCACCCGAGCTGAGGAACAATTCAGCCCAGCCAGGAAATCCAGAGCCTGCCTGCCGTCAACCGATGGCCGGTGGGCTCTTCTCAACTCCATGTGAACAGTATAAACGCACAGGGCAGGGGAATGGGATAAAATTCTCCCAGGCGTGAAAAATTATCGCTTTTGCATGAATCCGGATGCTATACTGAAATTATCCGGTACATTGAGGGTGTATCATGGCGACATCTTCGCGGGCGGCGTTCGAGTTCTTTGTAGGTCGTGTAGGCGAGGGGAATTCGGGGGACACCATACTTAACTCATTCGTTCTTCGGCACCAGCGAAAACACCGTCAAGACGCAAACCTGGACCGCTGCGGCTGCATATGTACTTGTTGCTGTTGTCAAAAAACACATGGCTCTCGACCAGAGCATCTGCGGAATTCTACAAATTTTAAGCTTGGTACTTTGCGACAAAAGGTCTATTTTACAGGTGTGTTCAGAACCAAATTACAGTTCCGAAAAGCTGGCTGATCGTAACTCTGTGCCACTATTCGACTTTTAACGGGACACTACTGTTTTGGATTTCAGATTTCGGATTGAGCTAGTTTCGTAAAACAATCTGAAATCCGCAACCTAAAATCCGAAATGTGTCAAGACAAAGTAGAAATGTCCGGTGTTTCTGCAAAGTTAAAATGTCCGGTTA
>JAOZNE010000355.1:0-1669 GCA_029933955.1 Phycisphaerae bacterium | reverse complement strand
GCCAAGGAACAGATGGCAGACCTGGGCTGGACCTTTCCCACGCCGGATCCGGCGACTCGCGTTCGCGGGCACGTGATGCATATCGACCCGGCTGTTCAACGCAACTGGCCGAACGTGTCGGAACTAGCCATGCGGTCCGGCACGGCCTGCGTGGTGCTGATGAGCCCGCTGGCCGACATTTCGCACGGGATCTACTACGACGGCCAGTACGGAAAGGTCCCGCCGTGCTGGCCGGACATCATCGACAAGTGCCACCGATATGGTGTCAAGGTCGTGCCATGGTATTCACCTTGCGGGGCGCTTGTAGGTAGTGCCGAGAGCGGCAGACCTGTTGAGAAGCGCGACCCCATCGTCCGTGAGCATCTGGACTGGTTCCTCGACGGGTCTTACTACTGGCGTGGCAGATATGTTGCCGCCAATCCGTTCTCGGGCTGGTTTGACTGGATGGTAAATAAGGTAGACCAGGACCTGACCCAGCTGCCCGAACTGGACGGCGTAGCTTGCGACGAGCCGTTTGCCTGCCTGGATATGTGGGACGAAAAATCGGGCAAGACGGGGTTCACCCGCCAGGTCGAATTGATGCGAGCCATTCGCGATGTCGTCAAACGCCATGGCCAGGACAAACTGGTTATCGTCAACGAGGGCCTGACCCCTCCCCAGGCCAATGATATTTTCGATGCCCATATGGTGGAAGGCTCTCCGCTGGACTGGTACAAAGACGCCAGCGGCGGGCGATTTATGGGCACGCGACCCAAGGGGAAATACTACACGTGGGATGGCTTGTATAGCTACTACCGGCAGAATTATTTTTACTCGACGATTTGGATTGGCTGGTCGCACCTTGCATGGTATGTAGCCACGCCCGGGCGAACCCGCGCGGAAAATGCCGACCTGCTCCTGGCCTCGACGATGGGTGAGGATGTCTACCGGTGGGAGCCTCAGCGGGATGTATTTCAGATGGAAATCCGCGGCGACGACGGCGTTTGGTGGGTGCTGCTAAACGACGGCCAGGCGCAGGATATGACGATTTCGCCGGGGCGAAAATTGCAGCCTGGGTCGTATCGGCGGTTTGTGTGGGTGGATGGGCCTGGGGTTCATCGCAGGGTTGTCGAGCCGCCGCGAACCGTTAGCGTTGATAAGGATTTTTCGATAGCACTCGGCGAGGTTCCGCATCGCGGGATCGTTACCGTAGCCTGGATTCCACTTTCACAGTGGGAAAAAACGCGGAAAATTTTGAGCCAGGCTGAGACGCTTATCGGCAAGGCTGCGGGGGAAAATATAGATTTGAACGCCAGGCTGGATGCGGCAAAGTTTGTTGCCCAGACCGGACAGTTGACGCGAGCGAGAAAGTTGGCGTCGCAAATTATCGAAGAGTTATGCAAAAGAAAGGCTATGGATCATGAATCGAAAATTGCAGATTAGCGTATTGGCGTTTATGGCGGTGTTTGGTTTTTCCAGCGTTTTTGCAGCTGAGAAGGAGAAGCGGATGGCTACCACATTTCAGCCTTCGAAAGAGGCTGCTGCTGAAGTTCCCAAGGCTCTTACGGCACCGACGGAATATGCCGGGGCCAAGACAGGCCTGGCGATTCGGCTCGAAGGCCATAATCTTTTTGCCGGCAAAACTCTTGTTGGAACAGTCCTGGACAGCCTGGCTGTGGGCACTCCAGGT
>JAOZNE010000354.1:0-1678 GCA_029933955.1 Phycisphaerae bacterium | reverse complement strand
ATAATATCACGCCGGTCGATAGAGAGCAGCAGGCCATAGGTGTCGGCCTTGTTGGCTACAACCTAGCGGTTAACAGGCAGTCGCTCTACGGTTCGTGGGCTTCTCGCGGAATCACCGTAACCTCTTATAGACAATGAGCCAAGCGTTGGCGGCAAAGCCAAGGGAATTCTTTGCATTCATTGCATTTATTTCACCCCGCTTCATCCCATTGCACCCCATTGCATGTAATTACGCGCGCCGTGTGCACGCCAAA
This sequence comes from Phycisphaerae bacterium, assembly GCA_029933955.1. GTDB lineage: Bacteria > Planctomycetota > Phycisphaerae > SM23-33 > SM23-33 > B1-G9. The sequence continues at coordinate 1,425 of JAOZNE010000354.1, read as the reverse complement.
AACACCCAGCCAAGGGCTATTACTCCCGAAAAAGAGTAGCCTACTCTCGATGTTTTTCGCTACAAAACGCGACGACTTCGGACAAGCGATTTCGGCTAGGCCAGGCTGCGTTTCTCAGGGCTTACAGGTTTCATCCACGCGTCATGCAGCTTCGCGGTAGTAGCTCTTCAGCAGCCCGCCAAGACGCTCGCGACACAAGACTGGGCCGTCCTGCGGTGGTGGGGCGGTTGGCTCATTGATTCGCCGATTGCCGATGCCCTGATGAGGCCGATCGGTATTGTAATGCTCAACATATTCGCTGACCACATGCCGGAGATGTCGCTCGCCAAACAGGATCATCTTATTCAAACACTCTTGCTTGATATTTCGTACCCACGACTCGGCATAGGCATTCAAATTTGGAGAGCGTCTGGGCATTTTCAGACAGCGGACGCCGGTAGCTTTGAGTGTCTGGTGGAATTTCTTCGTGAACAGCGGATCGCGGTCATGGATCAGGAATCGCTTGTCCTTGAGAAAACCATCCTGAGCGTCGGTGAGATTTCGAGCCCATTGTAGCATTTGCGGCTCAGCTGGAGCATGGTGAATACCGGCAATCTTGACCTTCCGGCTGGAGACCTCGATCACGAAGAATACCATGAATCGTGTCAGGCCAGTCTTTGTCCAAGCCTCGACCGTAAAAAAGTCACATGCCGCGATGCTATCCCAGTGGCTGGCCATGAAGGTCTTCCACGAGGTCTTTCGCTTCGGGTCGGGATCGTCCAGTAGGCCATGATCTTTCATCACGCGACGGACGGTCTGCCAGTGGACATCATAGCCCAGGCTGCGGAGCTCGCCGTTGATTCGGCCATATCCCCACGATGGGTTATCCCTGGCCATCCGCAGCACCAAGTCGCGGATCATGTTCTGTTTGGTCGGTAACGGACCCGGTCGCCGCTTGCCGCTGCCGTCATACTTGCGTGCCACGAGCCAGCGATGCCACTTCAGCAGTGTGTCCGGGCTAAAGAGCGTGCCGACTTCTCGCAGCATATCACGAGGTAGGCGCACAGCAGCCGTTGCTAATCGACGCTTCTGTGAAACATTGAGGAGGATGCGTTTATGGCCAAGCTTCTCCCGCAAAATGCGGTTCTCCACCTTGAGATAAGCTATCGCGTCCTGCTGCTGCCGGTTCATCCAGCCGGCAATGGCCACTAACATGAATTGCCATGGTGTCCAGATCATAAGGCTGGGGATTGTAGTGGCAAACTCGAAGCAAAGCCAGATATGGTTTATATCAAGTTCAAATGGCCATGCCGCGATGTTTCGCCCGTAGGTGGTTTTGTTCAAACCCGCTCATATATGGGCAGCAGGGGGGGGACGAGGCTTTTGACAAAATAACTCGGCCAGGCATCGAGCAGGTCGTGCGTGAGGTACTTCTTGGCTTGGCCA
>JAOZNE010000353.1:0-1681 GCA_029933955.1 Phycisphaerae bacterium | reverse complement strand
TTTGTGTAATTCTTTACTAATCAACTAGTTAACCAATCAACCAGCTACTCAAACCTGTCGGTTTGAATAATTAGTTATCAGTTATCAGTAAAAACAGAAACAGCGAAACCACAGCACCGGGCAATCGCAATCGATTTCGATACCGATTTCGTCGGGTGGCATGGCTACACCGCGGCTGTTTGCAGGGTAGCCATGTTGGGCGTCCCATGGCCATCCGCTTTTGTATTACGAGAGATAATCGCTGGGGTGTTTGTTCGTGTACTTTTTGAAGACTTTGGCGAAATATTGGCTGGAGGAGAACCCCAAAAGCATCGCCACTTCGGTTACGGAACGCCGCCCGGGCGAAAGCAGATCTATGGCCCGCTCGATTTTTCTATGCCGAACATACTCCGCTGGACTCATGCCGGTTTGCTGACGGAACTTGGCCTGAAACCCAGCGCGGGAAAGATTCGCCTGAGAGGCCAGCTCGTCGTTCGTCAACAATGCCGCGACCTCGAACCCATCCAGGAGATGCTCGTCGATATACTTCAAAACTCTTGCGATATCCCTGGTTTTTCTCGTTTCGCCCCTTCTTTCTACCCGCCCAGCCTCGATACACGGGACAATATCCATGAGCAGATTCAACAACGCCAACGATACAGCCAGGGGTTTCATATTTGCTTTGGCGTGTGCATCGGCGAGAATAACTTCGTCGAAAAGATGCTGAATCCACATTGGGGCCTTGAACATCCGTGATTCGGGAGAAATCTCCGAGAGTTCATCCAGCATTGGGCTGACGATTTTTTTGGGGAAGTTCAGAAATTTTCCGCCCTTGTCCTTGGGAGGCAGACGCAGGCGTATCCAGTAGATAAGTATTCTTTCCTGAATATGCTCGCCGACAATATGTTCCTCTCCTGGCAGGGCGACGAACATATCGCCCCCGCGAGTGTGATATTCCTTCCCGGCAATCCGCCAGAGCTGAGAGCCGCTGGCGATATAATGCACCTCCATCACCCCCTCGTGCGTATCCCCGTGCTTGTCCATAGCATCCCACTGCCGAGCTTTGAATGTATGGATTCTGCCCAGGTGAGGCACGCTGCCATGCAGCCCAACATCCTTGAAATCAAGCTCGATTCGCTCCTGCCGAAATATAGGGTCTCTATGAGGCATGGTTTTTTTAACAGCAGTTATCAGTTAGCCCAGCACTTATTTGCGAAATTTTATGGCTGGGCAGTATGGTTATTAACCTACCAACTGCTCAGAAACATGGCAAATAAGTGCTGGGTCATTCCCGCGAAGCTTGTCCTCGACCCGATCTGGGAGCGGGAATCCATTTTTTTTCGTAACCGTTCACACAAAAAAACACCGCAACCACGGCACCCGGCTTTTTATAAGTAAATATCGGGAGGCAAAAAAGTGCAAGTGTAATTGCGGATAATGTTCGCAAGTGCACGACAAAGTTTCCAACCCGTGGTAAATTGTACCAGTGGCGTCGAGGTTGGCAAGATAACAGGCCTCGGGAAGTTGACAATTGAATATCAAGATGCGGAAACGGCTATGGGTAATATCGGATAATGTTCGCAAGTGCACGACAAAGTTTCCAACCCGTGGTAAATTGTATCCATAGCATCTTCGTTTGTTTCTGAAAACTGAATAATCGAGATTTTAGCTATCGGCAGCGTGTCGATAGCAAAGCTGTAAA
>JAOZNE010000352.1:0-1685 GCA_029933955.1 Phycisphaerae bacterium | reverse complement strand
CACGGCTACGTCGTCCAATTGCAGCTTGCCACTGTTAACGGCATACCAGCCATTGTTCTCAGCTATGCCGTTGTCGATGGTGTTGGCAACAGCGGTGAAGCTCTTCATGTTCAACGTCGTACCGTCAGCCTTGACCACGCCATTGTTGACCAGCGAACCGGACAGATCAACCGTCCGAGTGCCGCCACCAGAGGCTTTGAAGGTTGCACCAACAGCGGATGTGTATCTGACATAGAGGTCAGTGTCGCTTGTGCCGTCAGTCAGTGTGCCACCGGAGAAGTTGATGTCATAGGTGCTACTTGCGGCGTTGTAGCCCATGACGATCGGGGCGTTGCCGCTGAGGGTTACTGTGCCGCCACTGAGGTTGAACTCGCCAGACGACGTATAGCCGGCGGTGTTGCCGTCGGTGCCGCTCTCTGCATAGCCCATGTACATGCCGTAGGTGGCCAGATTCAGCGAGCCACCCTGCATATTGTAGGTGCCAACACCAATCTCGTCCCAGCCACCAGCAACCACCAGGATGCTGCTGACGCCATGCGTCGTCCCTGTGGACTGGGTGAGAGTACCAACTGAGTAACCATCTTCGTTGTAGTATGATCTGCCGTAGCCGACCTGTGTTGCAGATGAGTTGAGAACTCCAGTACCGCTGAGGGTATAGGTTCCGGTACCAGCCACGCCAATGGACGTGACGACGCTTGAGTTGATGGTTCCGCCGGAGTGGTTCAAGTAGCCAGTGGATGCATTCATGCCACTGGCGCCGTGTCCACCTTGACCGACTTGCACTTCACCCACGGTAACGGTTCCGCCGGAGAGGTTGAACGTACCAGTGGTATCGCCACCAGTGTTTGTGTTGTTCGCACTGGCTTTGGAAACCCTGATTTGGTCAAGAACGAAAGTTCCGCCGGTCATGGTAACGGTGCCATTGCCACCGGTGTGCCCAATATAGGCTCTGCCGGTAACTGCAGCGTCGCCACTACCGATGGTAGCCGTACCGCCGTTTTTGACTACGATATGGTTACCAGCTACGGGCGGCCCGGTAGGATTCCAGTTACTGCCTGTAACCCAGGTGCCGTTGGCTACATTCCACGCGTGTTGGAATGTTTCCGCGTTGGCGTCAGCCGCTACCGTCGCGACCAGAATTACCGCCACCAACAATGATACTACTTTTGTTTTCCACAACATAACACACCATACCTTCCTATAGGCTGTCAGCATTGTGGAATACCGACCAGCCAGGCTCTCGACTTCGAACGCCGCGGAACGTACCGCGACAACACATTCAAAGCCGTATCAACGCGTGGTCAGACTTTCGTGAGACATCCACGAACAAAGAGAGGGTCTGACACACACTATGGTGCGACCCACGGCTCCACAGCAAGAAAAAACCCTCCCGACTCCTTCCGCTCCGCAGCCAGAGGCCACTCCACTGCCCCTATCATATATCAGCTTGACAATTTGTCAAGGACTTTTTTTAAAAAATTTACAATAAACTTTCGCACGTTTTGCGAAGATTTGAAGCAGTGTTGATAATGAGCCAATTGCAAAACTATTCGGAAATGTAGCACAGTCGCCCCCGGCTGTGTTGAACTTGCCCTGTTTTCAGTGTTTTTCACACGAACTTCCCAGCCGAGGGGCGGCTAGGCTACATTTTTGCCCGGCGCCGTGGTTGCGGTGTTTTGGTTTTG
>JAOZNE010000112.1:0-6644 GCA_029933955.1 Phycisphaerae bacterium | reverse complement strand
CAGCGTAGGCAACTGGAAAAAGACGACGCAAACTCCCGTCGCCGGCAGCGAAACCCGCCAGGGACAGCCAGCTCAAGGCGGCGAATTGTCGTTGGGGTGGCAGTTATACACCTGCTGCCCCATTTTATAACCCGAGACAATGCAGAGCTTTGTTATACATCAAAAAACATGACAAAACAGCTCCGCCGAAGGCGGATTCAATATCTGCCGAAGCCGGAAAAGTCTTTTAAATGTGAAACGGATTTGTCCAATTCACGCTGAACCAGTACACATTCTTCGAGAAAGGATAGACTATGCATCCTGGTACAATTGGTGGTTTGGTTGGCGGTATCGTTGGCGTGGCTGGCGGGGTTATCGGAACCTACTGTAGTATCAAGAATACAAAAGGCCCACGCGAGCGGGTGTTCATGATCAAGTCCGCCGTGGTCTGCTGGATCGCAGCTCTGGTATTTCTCGGCCTTCTGTTTGTATTGCCAAACCCGTACAGGTGGTTCATGTGGCTACCCTACGGCATTCTTCTTCCTCTTGGCATTATATATGGCAACAAGAAGCAGCAGGCGATCAGGCAAGAAGAATCACAGAATCAAAAGGCAGACCCTCTCAACTGAAAGCCCGACGCCGTGGTTGCGGTCGTTTTGCAAACAGCTAAAACTCTTCCAGGTTGTGGGGGAAACTTTCGAGCGGACAGCCTTGGCAGCGTGGGGTGGGTTTGCAGAAATTTTTGCCCACCGCCACTATCTGAGCGTGAAAATCGTTCCAAAACACGACGTCCTCCGGCAAGGAAGACTCGAAAAACTCCTGAATGCCGTCGTAGTCGTCCTCTGGACTTATCAGCCCATGACGGCCAAACACGCGAGCGGTGTAAGTGTCCACCACAAACACCGCCAGGCCCGCGGCGTAGAGTATCATGCTGTCAGCGGTCTCGCGACCAATGCCGTTTATGCCCAGCAACTCCTCGCGCAGCGTATAGGCGGGCCTGGCCAGGAAGGCGGAAATATCGTCGCCGAAAGCGTCCCGAACATGCGAGACAAAATTGCCAAGCCGCTTTGCTTTGACATTATAATAACCAGCTGGACGAATAAGCTCAGCCAACTGCTCGCGGGGCAGCTCAGCCAAGGCTTCGACGCTCATCAGCCCGGCGGCATGGATGTTCCCCAAAGCCTTTTCCACATTGCCCCAGCTGGTGTTCTGCGTGAGTATCGCCCCGACACATATCTCCAGCTGTCCCGCCGGCGAGGCGTCCCCAGCCAAGCTAGGCCACCAGTTACGCGGGCCGAAGTGCTGACGCATCGCATCGTACATAGCTGTTAAAGTTTCCGCTCCCGCCATGGGCAAAGCTCCTTTCGAGTAACTATTCACAGCTACAAAAATTCACCATGAAGCACATGAGAAGAGCATGAAGTTATTTTTTTGTGTTATCTAAAAAAAAATTAAAAAATCTTCAAGCCCTTCATGAACTTCATGGTGCAATCAGTTTTTGTAGTATTTTTATCGACAGCTGTGAACGCCTGCTCAAAATTATTTCTTCTTAATTTTTGGATACAATATGGGTATTTTATAGATACACTTAATCCGCGTTTAGATAAGCTGCGGATAATTTACAAAATAAACTCCCCCGCGTCATCAGGCAAGTAGGTAAGAGGAGTGTCGATGTTTTATAAAATGGCGAAGTTAATTGGCCCGGCGGTTTTGGTAGGTTTCGTGCTGATGTTCATCGCGGCGGGCTGTCCGGTTACGCAGTCTCAGCGTACGCCCGTGTCGCACACTAGCAATCGAGAGCCTACAACAGGCTGTAAGTATTATCTCTATGTGCCGGACAATTACAGCCCGGAAAAAACCTGGCCTTTGGTTATCACTCTGCATGGCACGAACCCGTGGGACTCCGCCTGGCTACAGATTCGCGAATGGAAAGCCCTGGCCCAGCGTGAGGGTTTCATCGTCGCGGCGCCGATTCTGACGCAGCTTGGCACGCAGGGCATTACGCCGGTGATACGAAGTTTTCGACGCAAGTCGCTAGCTCAGGACGACCGCAAAATCCTGGCTATGCTGGAGGAACTCTGCGGAAAATATAACATCAATCGCAGGCAAGTGCTGCTGACGGGCTTCTCAGCTGGCGGGTACCCGATGTACTACACGGGCCTGCGACACCCGGAAAAATTCAACATGCTAATCGCGCGGGCATGCAACGCCGAGCTGTGGATCTTCACCAGCCTGGACATGCCAAAGGGCTATAAGCACGTGCCAATTGGCATATTCTGGGGCAAGGACGACCTGAAAAAAATCCACTCCGAATCCTGGCTGGCCTTCCGTTGGCTAAGGCGAAACGGCTGGGACAAACACAACTGTTTCCGCAAGATGACAAAAGGAGGCCACCTCCGAAGACCCGAAACCACATACAATATGTGGGGCCGATTCAGAAAGTGAAAAAAGTGGTCAGTAGTCAGTTCTCAGTTATCAGTAACAGCAAAAACAGCGAACCATGGATAACCATTGATAAACACTGATTTTTTCCGTGTCATTCCCGCGAAGGCGGGAATCCATTCTTTTTTTTTCTGTTTTTGCTTTTACTGATAAATGATAACTTTTTACCTTCTGCCGTTTGCAGCATTTCTTGGGCTTGGGCTTGGGCGGTTTGGCCAAAATTTTTCCCCGCGATCATCTCTGCCAGTTCCGCGACCCGGGCTTGGCCTGTCAATGGCTTGACCGTCGTGCTGGTCGCTCTGCCGGCGCCCTTGCCCGTTACCTCCTTGGCGATGTGCAGGTGATGATCCGCCCAGGCTGCTATCTGCGGCAGGTGAGTGATGCACAAAATCTGATGGCCTGCGCTGTCGGCAAGTTGTTTGAGCTTTTGGCCTATGACCTCGCCAAGTCGCCCGCCGATGTTCGCGTCGATTTCGTCGAAGACCAACGTGCCCACCCGATCCTTGTTGGTCAGGATCGTCTTGATAGCCAACATAATCCGGGACAGCTCCCCGCCGCTTGCGATGTGCCTCAGCCCCTGGGCGTCCTGGCCTGGGTTCGTGCGGATGACAAACTCGACCCGCTCCAGCCCGCCAGGCCCGCTGGCCTCGCCTGCCAACGGCTCGAGAACCGCGTCGAACCTGGCCTCAGCCATGCCCAGTTCCGCCAGCTGCAACTCGACCAAAGGCTTGAGCTTCTTGCTCGCCCGGGCGCGCCCCGCTGAGAGCTTTTGGCCAACTTCAGCCAAGCTCTTTTCCAGCCTGGCTATCTCCGCGTCCAGCCCGCTGCAGTCCGCGTCCTGACCTCGCAACTGCTCCAACAGCCCAGCGACATGCTCGCGATATCGCAACACCGCCGAGGTTGGGTCGTCCTCGTTGGCTGAATTATTTTCCGCGAGGCTGGCTGCGTCCCCCGCCTTGGCATATTTGTGGATGAGACGATTTAGCGTATCGAGCAGCTCCTCGCAGTGGGTCAGCTCGTCCGGGTCCAGTTCCAGCCCGTCGGCATAGCGGTTCAGTTCCGCCCAGCAGTCCTGCAGCATTTCGGTCGCGTCGTGTAGTTGCGAGTTTGGCCCGGCGAGTTTTTTCGCGTCAAGCTGGGCCAGGTTTGCCAGCTGTTTGCAAAGCACCTGGAGTTGCTCGACCACCGAGCCGTCCGCCTCGCCCAGGGTTTGACAAATCTGCCCAGCCTCCTGCTTCAGTTGGCCCAGGTTAGAGAGCTTCACATACCGAGCCTGGGTTCGCGCGAACAGCCCGGGCGTCAGCTCTGCTGCGTCTATCTCCTCAGCCTGGAACTCGTACAGCTCGATTTCCCGCTTGCGAGTTTCCCGCGATTCGTTCAGTTCATCTCGGCGGGCGCGGGTCTGTCGCAGTTGCTGATATCCGGCTGCGAATTTTTCTCTCAGCCCGGCTGTCCCTGCGAACTCATCGAGTATTCGCAGTTGGTTGGCCGGGCGGAGCAGATATTGTTGGTCGTGCTGGCCATGGATATCCACGAGGTGTTGGCCCAGTTCTCGCAGCATTGTCGCGCTGGCTGGGGCGCCGTCTATCGACACGCTGCTGCGACCCGTAGCCAGGAGTCTGCGCGTTATCAGCATTGGCTCGCCAGGGGTAGCTTGGCGGTCGAGAATTTTTGCGACCTCCCGGGCCGTCTGTTCATCGCGCACTTCAAACAAGCCTGACACGCGAGCTTCGTCGCAGCCTGGGCGTATCATCGTCGCCCCGCCGCCGCTTGCCCTGCCGCCCAGCAACAGTTCCAACGCTCCGATAAGCAGGCTCTTGCCCGAGCCTGTTTGGCCCGTGAAAACATTCAGCCCGGACTGCAATTCCACCGAGGCGTCTTCGATAACAGCCAGGTTCGATATATGCAACTCACAAAGCATTTTGGTTTTTCCCGTGGAGAATATCGCCCGAGCATGATACCCGCCAAAGGCCTAGCCTGCAACATTCGCGGATTTTTCGTGCAGGTTTTCGGCTTGGCGGGTAGAGTGGTTTGCATGTTAGACAGTTTTGCGAAAAAGGTCAGGCTACTGCGGACATGGACAGCGGGACATCCGCTCTGGTGCGCGTGGCAGGTAACATATCGGTGCAACTTCCGCTGCCGATTTTGTGGCTACTGGCATGACCCGATGGGCAAAGAACCCGAGCCGCCACCCAGCCAATATCGACTCGGCGCACGCAAGCTCGCGTCATTCGGATCGATGTTCGTAAGCCTGGCCGGCGGGGAGCCTCTGCTGCGAGACGACCTGTCGGATATCGTCGAGGAAATCGCACAGTTCCACCTGCCATTCGTAACGACCAATGGCTACCTCGCCACACCTGGCGTAGCTGATGCTCTTATGTCAGCTGGGCTGTGGGGGGTGTCGGTCAGCATCGACTATGCGGACCCCGCCAGGCACGACGAAGCTCGCGGGCAGGATGGCGCCTGGGCCCAGGCCTGGCGGGCGGTCGAGATGTTCTCCGCTGCGAGGAAGCACGACTATCAGCGGGTCAATGTCATGGCGGTGCTGCTGGACGACAACCTCGACCAGCTCGAAGAACTTATGCAAACCGCAGCTAAGCACAAAGCCTATTTTATGGTTCAGCCATATGGCCGCCTCAAAATAAACTCCCGAAAATTCGAGTATAAAAACGGCCCGGTCGCTCCCAGGCTGCTGGAGATGTGGCGGCGGAATCGCAACTTTTTGTCCAACCCGATTTACCTCTCGAAGTTCGACGAATTTCTCACCGGCGGCGTGCCGGGCTGTCGGGCGGGCAGGGCGTTTTACAATATAGACTCTGCTGGCGATGTCGCAATCTGTGTGGAAAATAAGAGCAGACCCGTGGCGAACCTGTACACGCACAGTCAATACCAGCTGCGCGATCGGCTGCGGGCTGCGGGGGGAGGGAACAAATGCACCGCGTGCTGGTACAATTGTCGCGGCGAGGTCGAGTCGCTATACAAACCCCGAAGCCTCGTTATGAGCCTGCCAATGTTCCTGTTCAACCGAGGCCAAGCCGATGGCCAAGCCATGGGACGGTGGGGGAAATAGGCAAATAGGGAACAGGCGAATAGGCAATAGGGAAAACAGCAAATGACTAAAGCCCCCCAGCACTTATTTGCAGGAGTATAGGATATCGTGAGTCTCTTTGTTCAACAATTATTTTCGGCTCTTCGCACCTTTTGGAGCGTGGGGACTTTTAGTTTCGTTTTTTCTCTCGGGCGCAATAGTATACGTTTTAGCCTTTGCTGATAGTCTCAAGCCGTCACCATTGTTTCTTGAACCGATCAGAAAATAGTCGATTAATGCCTGAGATATTTATGTCAAAGTGCCGAAGCTGCCGTAAAAGCCTTAAGTGTTTTTTAAAATAAGCACTTATCCAATATTGTTGTTGTAAAAGTACCTTCAAGAAGAGCGAAGAACCGGAAAAATCATAGCTGGGTTATTTACCTAGCAGGCCTTTCAGCAGGCCATTGGATTTTTCGTCCGTCTTTTTCTCGTCAGCCTTTTCCGCAGGGGCGGGCTTTTCGGGGGTACTCTCTTCGGTTTTTTTATCCGTGTCCTTTTTGAACAGGTCGCCCAGCCCGCCGCCCGACTTGGCGGTGGCCTTTTTCAGTGCCTCGATATCCGGCAAGGCTTTGAGAGACATCGGCTCGGGACAGAGCGAGGGATGACTTGACAGGTTCTTGCCCTCGATGGTGAACGTCGGGAAACCCGGCGCCAGCTCCAGCTGGCTGACGCTGACCTTGCGAATAATCCACGTGGGATTCCTGGTGAGGAACTCCCTGGCCGAGAGCTTCAAGTAGCCCAGGCTGCGGATGTCCCGAGCCAGCTTGGCCAGCCTTTCCTCGTCGCTCCTAGCCTGGTTCGGGTCGTCTTCATTGAGATACTCGGTGAGCTTCCTCAGCCTCTCGTTAAACTTTTTTATCTGGTCGTAATACTCAGCCGACTTGCCGGCAAGTTTGCTCAGGTTGACCAGCGGGGCTGGAGCCTTGGGTTGCTCCTCAGCGGGCAGGTAAACCTCGCCGGGAGACTCTCGCAACGTGTCGGTCCGCATTTTGTCGCACTCTATGAGGTCCACCACAAACCGCTTAGCCAACATGTCCGCGACGTTCACCTTCAAAACGATACGCTCCGCCTGGACGCGATTATTCTCAGGCCTTTGCGGGTCGGTAACCTGCAAGTCGGTAAGAATCAGCAAGCC
>JAOZNE010000351.1:0-1691 GCA_029933955.1 Phycisphaerae bacterium | reverse complement strand
CAGTTGTCAGTTATCAGTAACAGCAAAAACAGCAAAACAAAAAATTAACACGAATGACACAAATGAAAAACGAATAAACACGAATTCTTTTGAAAAAGTAATCAGTTGTCAGTTATCAGTAACAGCAAAAACAGCAAAACAAAAAATTAACACGAATTTTTGTTTTTTCTTTTTCTTTGTCATTCCCGCGAAGGCGGGAATCCATTCTTTTTTTTCTTCTGTTTTTTTGTTTTTACTGATAACTGACAACTGATAACTCCTAAACCTATTCCGCGAGAGACTCTAGTCTTATCGGGTCTGTTGTTTTCCTGGCCTTTTGGACAGGTCCGACAGCAGGCCTTGTCTCAGCTTGGCTGAGGCTGCCCTCGCCAGTGCGGAACTTTTTGTTTTCATCGTTGCGACGGGCCTGGCTGGGCCTGGTCGTAACTCCGCTTGGCTTTGTCGTAGTCTTTGCGGGCGTCTGGGCTGGGCTGGTCGTTGGCGTGTCAACTAGTTCAATCGTCATCGGAGCCAGCCGATCCAGCCTGAGTTTTGCATCGTCTGCCCATTGCGAATCCGGATATTCCCGCAGCACCTTGCGGTAATAAAACACCGCTGACCTGGGCCTATCCGTCCGCTCGTAGAACATGCCGGAGTGATACACCTTATGGGCCAGGGTCTGGCGAATCTCCGTGAGGATGCCAACGATGTTTTCCCGCTTGGCTGCAACGGGATACGCCCGGGCGAAAACCCGGAACCGCACCGAAGCGTCAAGCAGCGGAGTTTCGTCCCACTTTACCCCGCGAAACGACAGCAGCGACGCCCGGGCTGCTCGCAGCATAGCATAGGCCCGCCGGGTGCTTCGCGGGCGAGACTTGACGAACTCGTCATAGACCGCGATGGCTTCGGGATACTCCCGACGGTCGAAATGATAGTCCGCCACCCGCAGCAAAGCCCGCTCCGCCAGGTCGCTGCCGGGCGAGTGGGCAGCGATACGCATGAGAATATCAATGCCGTCGTCCCTGGCCCCGACGCGGAAAATTTTCATCGCCCGCCGGCGTCGGCCTTGCAAAAAAGCGCACGCTATCATGTACTCGCGGTCCAACGCCCGGTCGAAAAACGCACCGTTGGGATAGTTGGACAATTGCTGCTCGAACCGGTCATACGCGTCCCAATATCGGCCCAGGTTTATCAGCGCCTGACCAGCCAGGTTCATTGCTTCCTCGCGAGCCGGGCTGGCGGGGTGAGCTTGCAGGAACCTGTCCACCGCTTTGAGAGCACGGGAATCTTGCCCAGCCTCGACAAGCGAGCGAATGTTGACCAGCCCGCCCTCGGCACTGCCAGGCTCTGGAGGCGGAGCTTTGACCCAACCCTGCCCAGACCAGACCACGCGGGCTTCGTCAGCCTGTGCGCAGGGCCAAGCTGCCAGGCACAGAACCACCGCAGCAACAGCTACCGCTGCGCAGAGAGATGTCAATCGTGTCGTCATATTCCAGTTTCCAGCACAAGCCAAACGCGCACAAACCAACCGCACACGTCAACTGGCCATTATAAGACACCCCCGCCCCTTTGCAAGCCCGCCGAAAGGAAAAGTCCCTTTTACCTAAAAACAGCAGAACACGAATGACACGAATGTTTTTTGAAAAAGTTATCAGTTGTTATCAGTAAAAGCAAAAAAAGAAACATGCGACAAGTATTCTTCAAGTATGACA
>JAOZNE010000350.1:0-1694 GCA_029933955.1 Phycisphaerae bacterium | reverse complement strand
AACGAGAAGGCGAAGTTTTCCACGGGTTTTCTGAAAGTTACGCCCGCTCACGACCCGGACGATTATCAGATAGGCTTGCGACACGACCTGCCGATGATAAACGTCATGGCTCCCGATGGAACCATCTCCAAAGACTATGGCTGGGACGACTGGGACTCTCTGTCCAAGGGCGACCACGATGTCATAGACGAATGGGTGCTGGGCAAAGATCGTTTCGAAGCCCGCCGGGCTGTGGTCGAGTTTTTCCGCATCGAAAAGCTGCTCGAAGATGTGCGAGAATACACGCATCCGGTGGGGCACAGCTACCGTAGCCATGTTCCAATCGAGCCTTACCTGTCCGACCAGTGGTATGTCGCGGTCAAAAAACCGCTGCCCGGCTCGCCGGGCGAGGAACTCATCGCCGGCACGGATGTCCCGACAGCTTCCCTGGCTGGTCTTGCCCTGACGCCCCTGCTGGAGGGCAGGCTGAAGTTCACGCCCGGGCGATACGCAAACACCTACAAAACCTGGCTGGAGAATCTCCGCGATTGGCCCATCAGCAGACAACTCTGGTGGGGACACCAAATTCCGATCTGGTCCAAGCCAGGCTCCATGCCCACGGAAAAAACCGACGGCGTGATATATCGCCAAGCCAAAACCGACGACGGCGACATCACATACGCCTGCATCGCAGCCAGCCGGGAAGACATCGAGCAGCAGCTCGAAGCCGATGGTTGGTCGCGCGACCCGGATGTGCTGGACACGTGGTTCTCCTCAGCCCTTTGGCCTTTCAGCACACTGGGTTGGCCCGAGCAGACCCCGGAGCTGGAGAAGTTTTACCCTGGCGATGTGCTGTCCACCGCGAGGGAGATCATCACGCTGTGGGTTAGTCGAATGGTGATGATGGGCCAATATTGCGTTGGCGACATTCCCTTCAGCGAGGTTTTCATCCACGCGATGATCCAGGATGGCCAGGGCCGAAAGATGTCCAAGAGCCTTGGCAATGGGATCGATCCGCTGGAGGTTATCGACACCCACGGCGCCGACGGGATGCGTTTCACATTGGTGAGCATGACCACCCAGACGCAGGACGTCCGTATGCCGTTGGTGAAAATGACCCTGCCTGACGGTCGGCAGGTCAACAGCTCGCCGAAGTTCGACATGGGCCGAAACCTCTGCAATAAGCTGTGGAACGCGTCGCGGTTCGTGTTTATGAACCTCCTCCGCCAGCCGAGTTGGGACGAAATTCACCCGACGCAAAACCTCGCCGACGCCTGGATACTCAGCCGACTGAACGCGACGATTCGCGACGCGACCCTGGCCATGGAAAGCTACCGTTTCAACGAGTTGTCGGAGAAACTGTATCACTTTTTGTGGGACGATTTTTGCGACTGGTACCTCGAGATCGCCAAGCAACGCATAGCGGCTGGCGACCGGACAGGCAAAGCTATTCTCGCCCACTGTCTGGATGTCATCCTCCGCCTGTTGCACCCGATCATGCCCTATATCACCGAGGCTATCTGGGCCCAGCTCGGCGAGGTGTCTCCCGTGCGAGGCCCCGGCGACACGCGGGCTGAGGAGCTGCTGATTACCGCGCAATGGCCCCTTGCCGATGGCGAGGCGATCAACCCACCAGCTGAGGGTGCCTTCGAAATGCTGGCGGAACTTGTCCGCAAAATTCGCAACGTCCGCGTGAAAAACAACGTCCCGCCAAG
>JAOZNE010000111.1:0-6687 GCA_029933955.1 Phycisphaerae bacterium | reverse complement strand
AAAACAAAGGCCCGGTGCTGTGGTTTTGAATAAAGGGCGAAATTGTCAAAAAAAACGCGATAAACATGTGCCTATTGCAAAACTGTAACTTAGCCCAGCTGGAATAGCAGGACGTATTCGCAGTTGCCGCCCTTGCCTCGCAACGGCGAGCGTATGCCAGCCCGTGGCGGCAGGGACATCTCCGCCAACTGACTTTGAACCGTCCGGGCGACCTCGTCAGCCTGGGGGTCGCTCAGTGGTGCGTGGGGTTTTTTGCCTTGCAACTTGGCCAGCTCGAAGTGAGGCTTGAGCAGCGAGACTATCCGCCCGCCGGGTTTCAGCCAGGCCTTAGCAGCTGGAATTATCAGACGCTGCGGCGTCCAGGCGACATCAGCTACCACCAAATCCACAAGCTCCGGCGGCTCGGCGTGCAGAGCGTTGGTTCGCTCCATCACCGTTACCCGCTCGTCCTTGCGAAGCGTCCAGGCCAGCTCGCCATAACCGGTATCAACCGCCAAAACACCCCTGGCTCCGCGGCCCAGCAGGCAGTCGGTAAAGCCCCCGACATTGCACCCGAAATCCGCGCAGAGCAGACCTGCCACATCCAACCCAAACGCGTCCAAAGCTGCTTCGAGCTTCTCGCCCGCGCGCGATACGAATTTCCGATTTTTCTGTCCCGCTGAATCCATCGAGATATCCTAACACGAAAAAATCCAATGTCCAAATACCCCCAGCACTTATTTGCAAAACTTTTTCACAGCCATCCCATAGACGACAGAAATTCGGTTGTTAGTCACATTTTAACCAATAAACATACAGGGCTGCGGCTGGGTCGTCAGAATGTCAACCCGCCTTTTACTACAAAGAATATCGTTCCTACAGAGCTGTCAAGCCATCGTGTTATGGGATGGCTGTGAAAAAAATCTTCAAGTCCTTCATGAACTTCATGGTAAATTTTTGTCAGGCCTTGGACGGAGAATATTTTCTAATCTCCGAATAGGCGGATCGTTTTTTTTCTGTCACTCAGCTTGCAGATTATCAGGAGGATATCGTCTTGTTCCAGCTTTGTTTCGCCGATAAGAATTATCGTGTCACCAGCCCGCAGCGAAGTGTCGCCGGTAGGAATTATGAACTCCGTATTCCTGGTTATGCAGGCAATCCGCACGTCCTTTGGGATATCCAGTTCCTTGAGTTTCTTTCTGATGTACCCGGAACCCTCCTCGATAATCACCTGCCGCATCACGACCATGCCCTGGGCGAAATACTCCACCGCCAGCGAGCCTGGATTCCGTATAAACGAAGCCAATTCCAAAGCGGCAAACAACTTCGGGCTGAACATCTCGTCAATGCCGAAATGCGACTGATACGAAAACGCCGAGCCTTCCCGGAAATCGGCATTGTCAATTCTTGCGATGGTTTTCCCAGCCCCCACACGCCCGCCTTTTTCAACACCTGCACAGAAGAGGCGCTGCCGCATATGACATTGGCGTCCAGTTCGCTCGACAATCCTGGGCCTTGGCAGCGTCGGCGTCTATAACAGTTACGTCGTGCGCGTCAGCTACTATGGTCTCGGCAATGTATCTCCCAACCTCACCAGCTCCGGCAATTATAATGTTCATAGAACCCTCTAATTCTTCAATATCTCGCTATTGAATCGTTCGTTGGTTCTGATAATGTTATCCAAAAACTTTCGGAATAGCTACTATTTCTCCAGGAGATTCACTTCCCGCACCAAGCCACTGCGCGGGCTTATCCGCAGGGTTTTTATCTCGAACGCGCCCAGGCTTACTTTCAGCTGCTTGGCCATGGCCGGCAGGGAGAGCGTCGTGCTGCGAGCCTTGCCGGTCGGCTCGAACAGCCTGACTATAATGTCGCCATTACTCTCCGCCCGTTTGAGAGCAGCCATCTGAACGACGCCGTCGCTGAGAACAGCCAAGGGCTTGGGGGCCTTGCCCAGACCTGGCGGGAAGAACGACAAAGCCATGGGCTTCTCGTTTTTCGCCAACGCTTCGCGGTCGATTTTTTCGAGTCGACTTTTTGCCTTGCCCGCATTGAACCAGAATTTGAAACTTCGCCTGCCCTGGTCGCAGCGAGGTGTGTAGCGGTCGCGCTGCATGTGTCCCATGTGATCGTCGCCTGGATGTGCAGCATAGCCTGGCGACCTTAGCAACGACAGTCGCAAGCCAGCTGGGGAAAAATCTGAGCCGTACGTGCCGTTGTTGATACAGGTCAGGGCGAGGTTATCTTTTTTGGAAACCACCGCGACCCATTTCTGGGCCACAGCCTCGTCGCCATTGGTCGGCAGTTCCTGCACGCCGTAGGCGACTTGGCCGAGATATTTTTGCTCCCTGCCAGCCGTCGGCACGGAGAGCTTGAGCATCTTGTCCTTCTCGTTCCAGTAAACTTGCGTTTCGACTTCGACTTCCGTACCCTGCTTGGGCAGCTTGTATCGCTGCATGATATACGACAGATCATACGCGAAAACCGCTTCGACCACGCTTCGGCTTGGGCCGTCCTCGATGATGCGAACGGAATCGATAGCTGGGCCTTTGACGCCGGAGAATTTCGTGCCAGCCGCTTTGCTCGCCAGCTTGAACCGCCCGGCGATGTCCGAGAAACTGCTGACCACCATGCCCCACGGATCCTCATTATCCGCTATCACGATAGGCTCAAACGCGTTTTTGCCCGTGCAGTCCACCCCGCCGACGCGGTAACGGTCGACCAGGCCTGTCTTGGTGTTGATGACGACTTCGAGTTCCTTGGTTTTGAAAACGATTTTCCCGCCCTTAGCTTTGAGAGCTGGCGAGGGTTTCTCGGCAATCTTCGTCAGACGGCTGTCGAACCTGTTCATGCCCGGTGCAAGCTCCGCGGAGAAAGCTACCCGTTTTCGCCACTCGGCAGGTATGTCGCACAATTCCTTCTCAACCTGCGTGGGTAGTTTTTTGCCGCGTTGATAAACATCCACCTGATAAAATCCGCCGTCCATATTGAGATCAGCCAACTGGAATTCGCACTCGACAGGCTGGGTAATCGTGAACGGATGCGGGTTGTAAACCAGGATTGGAATCTCACCTTCCTTTGCTTTTTTCTGTCCCGCTGCCAGTGCGAAAAACGCCCTGGCCTTTAGCCGCGAAGCAATCTCCAAGCCATGATCCGCCTGGCGAATGGCTGCCTCTTCCACAGGCTCAATCGACGAGCCGGGCAGAATATCGTGAAACTCTATAACCATCAAGTCGCAGAGGGCTTGGTGGATTTCGTCGTATGGATATTTCATCAGCCCCTGCGCCGAAGCGGTCGAAGCCATCTTCTCCAGCATGTAAAGCTCATTCTCCAGCAAGCGGTGCTTCTGCTTGATGCGAATCTGCGACGTGTAACACCCCGCCGCCCAGGGGTTGAGATCGTTTTTGTGTTTGGGCAACTCGCCCCTGGCCTTGCCAAGCTCTTTGAAATAAGCCTCCGGCGTGGAGTGGATAATTTTTTTATCCTTGGTTTCGGATATGAGCTTGTTGACCTGGCGGACGTCGAATCGGGAAGGCCCGCCGCCGTGGTTGCCCACACCCCACAGCACAGCGGAGATTTGCTCAGCTGGATAGTCGACAATGTGCTGTTCGATTTTTTCCTTCGCTTGGCCCAGCGGAGAGTTGTAGGGAAACTTAAAACGAGTCGCCATAATCTCCGAGCCGTCATAGCCAACCCATGTGAAATTATCGTCGGGAAGTTTTTGGAATTTCGGTTGAGGTCGGCCAAACAGATACGAATCAAACCCGCTCTTGGCGAGTATCTGCACCAGCCCGCGAGTGTGGCCAAACGGGTCGAAGTTTATCGCGGTGCTTGGCTCGACGCCGAAATGTTTTTTGAAGTAAGCCTTGCCCAGCAGTATTTGTCGCACGAACGACTCGCCGGAGGGCATGTTGCAGTCGGGCTGGAGATACCACCCGCCCATGATATGCCACCGCCCAGCTGCGACCAGTTTCTGGATGCGTTTGAACAAGGCAGGCTCGTATTCCTGAACCCACTTGTAAGGCGTTACCTCGTTGTGATTAAAAACGAAAGTGTCATTCTTTTCGCAAAGCTCCGCTGCTGTGCGAAATGTCGAGATAGCCTCCGCGGCACCCTCTTCCCACTCCCAAAGCCAAACCGGGTCGAGATGAGCGTTGCAGATGAGATGGATTTTCTGTGCTGTTTTCTTCATGAGAGTACTTTCCAGGAAAAGATCATCATCGCCGCGAGCTACCTGCCAGCCTGTTGGCTATGTCAATTTCGGAAATGATACGACTTCCCCACCCCTGGACAAGAGAAAAAGACCCTTGAGCACAAAAAGTGAGCAACCGGATTCCCTGGCGGGGTTTCCCGCCTTTCGTGTTCCAACGTTTTTTCTAGTTAAAAACAAAAATCTCGTATATACTCCCCGCATCAGGAGTTTGTACATGACCGACACGAAAAAATTGACCCGGCCACGGGCCATCAGCGGCTTTGCGGACTATTCCGAAGCCCAGAACATCGCCCTGGCTAGCTGGCTTGACGTTATCGTCCGGGCCTTTCGCCAGTACGGCTTTTCCAAGCTGACGCCCAGACCCATCGAGCTGCGGGAGGTGCTGCTGGCCCAGGGCGGAATCGCCAAACAGATATTCGGCGTCAGCAGGCTGCAAGACGACGGGGCGACCGACCTGGCCCTGCCGTTCGACCGCACGGTTTCCCTGGCCAACTGGATAGCGATGAAGGCTGGGGAAATCGTCTTCCCCTACAAACGATACGACGTGGGCTACAGCTATCGCGGCGAGCGGGCGCAGGCTGGGCGGTTCCAGGGTTTCATCCAGGCTGACATCGACATCGTCGCCCAGGGTGGGCTGGATCTCCACGCCGACGCGGAATGTATCGCCGTGGTTTGCGACGCCCTGTCCAGGCTGGACATCGGCGAGTTTTCCGTCAATCTCAATCACATTCGCCTGGCCCGGCGGCTGTTGGTCAGGCTCGGCGTGGCAGAGCAAAACCTCGCCGACGCGCTGCGGGTTATCGACAAGCTCGCCAAGATAGGTCGCCAGGCCACGCTGGCGGAATTGGCTACCGTGCTGGGCGGGGATGCGAAAATCGGCGAGAGTATTTTGGATTTGCTGTCATACGCGGGCGAGCCTGACGGGTTCCAAGACGCGATCGGAACTGACACCGAGGCGATGGGCTACTTCGACGAGCTGAAACAGACTTGGCTGATGTTGGTGGACATGGGCCTGGACGAGCGGTCGTTGTCGTTTCAGCCTGGCATTGTTCGCGGGCTGGACTATTATTCCGGCGTGGTTTTCGAGACTTTTCTCAATGGCTTTGAGTCTTTCGGCAGCGTCGCCAGCGGCGGGCGATACGACGACCTGGTCTCGACATTTTCCAAGCTCAAACTCCCAGGCGTGGGTGGCTCGATCGGCGTAACCAGGCTGTTCGACATAGCCTGTAAAAAAAACCTCATCGAACTGGAACGGAAATCCCAGGCGGATGTGTTCGTAGGTTTTCGCACGGAGGAGCTAGCCAGCCAGGCGCGTCAAATCGCAGCCAGGCTCCGCGGGGCTGGTTGCTGCGTGGACTTATACTGCGCCCAGGCCTCAGCCAAAAAACAGTTCTCGTACGCTGGGCGAAAAAATATTCCGACACTCGTAATGGTCATGGACCCCCAAGCCATCGTCGTGCGAGACATGAACACAGGCCAGCAAGTAGAAGTAACAACCATCGAAGAAGCCTGCGAAAAAATAGGCAATTAGGCAATAGCAGTCCACGGATTACACGAATTTTTTCATTAAAAAAATCTGTAAAACCGAAGGTTCACTAAATCTGTTTTTAATCAGTGGAATCCGTGGACCTTTACAGGCAAATAGGTGCGTGATATGGAAAAAACATTGGTGGTTCTCAAACCCGATGCTGTGCAGCGTGGGCTTATCGGCGAGATACTGGGCAGGCTGGAGCGACGCGGCTTGAAGATTGTCGCCTTGCGCATGACGCAGGTTTCCGACGACCTGGCCCGGCGGATGTACGCCGTCCACGAGGGCAAGGATTTTTACAAGCCACTCGTGCGATTCATCACAGCCTCGCCGGTGGTGGCGATGGTTGTCCAGGGCGTCGGCGCGATAGAAATTGTCCGCAACATGATGGGCCCGACCTTCGGCCCGGACGCGCCCGGCGGCACCATCCGCGGCGACCTGGGCCTGAGTCGACGATACAATCTCATCCACGGCTCAGACTCCCTGGCCTCAGCTAGGCAGGAAATCCCACTGTTCTTCCAGGCTGAAGACATCCTCGACTATTCACTCCCAAACGAGCAATGGGTATACTCGGAGATCGACAAATAAAACAGATGGTAGCTAAGACAACTAATTGAAACACACATCAAATTGTAGATTTGAGAAAAAGGGAAATTATGCAAGCATATTATTCGGAAAAAAAAGTGAGGTTGTATAATGGAGATGTCGTCGAAATCTTAAATGGCCTTCCAGAGGAGTCTGTCGATCTTATCTTTGCTGATCCACCATATAATTTATCCAATGGAGGTTTTACATGCCATGCGGGCAAGCGTGTTAGCGTCAATAAGGGTAAATGGGACAAGAGTAAAGGGATCGAAGAAGATTTTGATTTTCATTACAAGTGGATCGAAGCCTGCAGGCGATCGCTGAAACCAAATGGTTCCTTGTGGATTTCCGGAACTTATCATTCGATTTATGTTTGTGGTTA
>JAOZNE010000007.1:10960-22283 GCA_029933955.1 Phycisphaerae bacterium | reverse complement strand
TAAACACAGCCGAGGGCGACTGTGCTACATTCCAGAATAGTTTTGCAATTGGCTCCCTGTTAATCCCGTTGTTGTGTCACAAAAAGAGCCTATTCTGCACCCGCAGTGGTCGCTGAGCCTGGCACGAGAGGGTCTCTGCCAACTTGTCGCGGAGTTTCTGTCTATAATGAGCCTGACTGGAGAATTTGAAAATGGAAAACACGATACAAACACGAAAAAATATTGGGGTATTCGCAATTGGTATGGTAGCCTTGTTGTTGATGTCGCCGGTGGTGTTGGCTGGTAGCACGCCCCCGCCGAGCGGTTCGTTTACCATCGCGGTACTGCCGGACACCCAGGCGCTGTCGCAGTCTTACCCAGCGGCTTTCACCGCCCAGACCCAGTGGATAAAGGACAATCGCACGTCTCATAATATCCAGTATGTTTTGCATCTGGGCGATGTTACGCAGAACAACAACGCGACCGAGTGGGGCAGGGCGCTGACATCGATGAGCATACTCGACGGGTTTGTACCCTACGCGATAGCTCCGGGCAACCACGACTATGGCCCGGGCGGCAATGCCACCACCCGAGACTCGCTATTCAACGATTCCGCTTACTTTGGTGCAGGCTCGAATTACGCTACGCAGTCGAGCATCGGCGGGTTCTACGAAGCTGGCAAGACCGATAACTCGTACCACACATTCAATGCCGGCGGACGCGACTGGATTGTTCTGACCATGGAATTCGGCCCGCGCGACAGCGTGGTTAACTGGGCTGATGGGGTTATGGACGCCCACGCCAACCACACGGGCATTCTCGTTACACACGCGTATATGTACAACGATGAAACCCGCTACGACGATGGCTTGCGCGGCAGCACGCAGTCCTGGCGGCCTGAAGCGTACGGCGTGGCATCCGACCCAGCTGGCGTGAACAACGGTCAGGAACTTTGGGACAAGATGGTGTCGAAGCATAATTTCGCACTGACGCTCAATGGTCATGTACTCGGCGACGGCACGGCTCGATTCTCAGCTATCAACCCCAACGGTGGGGTTACGCATCAGGGGCTTCAGAACTTCCAACCCGGCACGGAGGTTGGCGGCGACCCGGACAACGCGTACATGCGTCTCTATGAAGTTCAGCCTGACAACGAAACCGTTCATGTCCGCAGTTACTCCCCGACCCTGGACAACTACCTGACCGACGCCGCCCAGGACTTTTACATCGGCCTGGTCGACGGCCCGGTTAAGGCAAGCTACACCGCGGCAGTACAGGCTGACTCGCCAATAGCCCACTATCGCCTGGAGACAACCGACGCGGGCGATGCGGTCGAAAACCTCGGCACGGGCGGCGCGGCGATGGACGGCACATACAGCGGCTCAGGCTCCAAAGCCTCGGACTACGACGGCAACGACTCGACCACCATAGGCCCATTCGCGGACATGAGCAATTGGTCCGTCTCCACCTGGGTACGCCCGGACAGCGATAGCGACTCTCAGCGGGTCTTCTCCAACGACTGCGATGGCTGGAACGACGCTGTGATTATGGGCATCACGCCCGAAGGAAGCGGCTATAGCACTTCCAAGCGTTGGACTATTACCCACCAAAACGGCAACGACGCCGTGCGAACGATTGCCGAGGACACCAAGGATGTAAATGCGAACCAGTGGTATCATCTAACCGCCACAGCAGACGGCGATAAGTTGAAACTGTACGTGGACGGCGAGCTGGTCGCTATCACCGACCGGAACGGATCGCATCTGGATTTCGACGGCAGCGACGGTGCTGTAATCGGCAGCAGTTTTCACAGCGAGCCTCGCAGCTTCGACGGTTCCATCGCCGAGCTGGCCCTGTTCGACAAGGCCATTTCAATGAGCGACGTTACCGAGCACCGCATGGCTGCGTTTCGGCGAGTCGTGGCGGGCAACCTGGTAAATAATTCGGCGACCGATCCAAACGATAACGGAGACAACAGCGTTACCGTCGCCCAACACGCCTACCCGGGCATTGAAGCGCCGGGCGGCAACGAGGGCGATGTCCGCGTAGCCATCGCGGGCCAGGTCTCGCTGAACCAACGCGAGGGCGTGTTGCTGGCAACGGTTACACAAAACGACCGCGACGGCCTAAAGGGCACAGTCGAAGTTTCACGAAACGCGTTCGGCGACGGCTATATGTCGCTGTCCACCACGCAGGCCGGTTTTGGCAATAATGGTACCAATGAAATCAACATCAACACCGCCGTGGCATGGTTCCCGTTCGCAGGCGGCTGGAAGAGCGCGCACGTCAACGCCGACGGCACACTGTTCGCCGCCAATGGCGTAGCGGCCAGCGAGGTAACCCGCGTGGACACCGGACGGTACACGATTGCGATGAACGGCGTGCACTCGGTCAACGACGGAATGCTGTTCGCAATTGGCGGAGCCAACGAGGACAATATCGTATCCACAGGGGTTTTGGCTGACGGCAGCTGGGACGTTCGCGTGCAGGACAATGCAGCCCAGTTCGCAGCCACGGGCGAGGACGACCCCTTCAGCTTCGTCTATCTCTCGTACGATTCGCCGAATCTGATCGGCGGGCGATACGACGGATTCAGCGACAGCCATTTCAAGAGCGTCGGCGATTTTACGATGACACGGATTACCGATGGCGAGTATGAACTAATCGTCAACGGCGAGACGCCGGAGACGGGCATGTTGCTGCTGAGCGTTGCATACGAAGCCGAGGCCCTGGGAATAACCGCGCCGGACGATAATTTCCTGACCTACGAAGCCGACGGCAGCGGTAAATTTATTATCAACTCCTACGACCTGCCCGGCGTGAGCCTGCAGGACACTCAGTTCGTATGGGCGTTCGTCAGTTTTTCCGACCCGCTAGCTGTCCCAGAACCGGCTACGATGACGCTGATGTGCCTCGGCGGCCTGCTGACGCTGGTTCGTCGCAAACGGAAGTAATAAAAAAAGTTATCAGTTATCAGTAGAAGCAAAAAAACTGATAGCTGACGGCAGGTAGCTGTGGACTGAAACTTGCACTGTGAGTTGTTTTTCTACATTTTACAACTTGCATCCTTTCTGGCGGTGGCCGTCTCGTTGACGGCCACCGCTGTTTTTTTGCAGGCCAGGCGACAAATTGCACAACCTACAGACTACAGACTGGGTGGCATGGCGACCAAGTTACGCATGGGAAGATGCCCACGCCACCATGGCTATCCGACGAAATCGATAGACAGCCGCTGTGAAACAATCTGAAATCCAAATTCCGAAATCCGAAATAAATCTCGCGTACTTTCGCTCGGGGTCTGTGGTATAATCCCCCGCTGCTATGGACGCTTTTACACTGGAAAAAATTGGCTTCGACGCCCTCAGGCTGATACTTGCGAGCTATTGTCGCTGTTCGCTTGGCAAGAGCCAGGCCAGGCGCATCAACCCGAGCACCAAGCCTGACGTCGTGCGAAATTGGCTGGGGCAGACTACTCAGATGGTCCAGGCTCTGTGCGACGCGGGCTTGCCGCCGACCGGTAGCGTAGCTGATATCTCCGGCGCTCTTGACCGGGCCAGGCCACCCTGCGGCGCGAGCGGAGAAGATTTTTCGCAGATAGCTTCGACCCTGCAAGCAGTATCGAGCGTGCGGGAATACCTAGCCAACCTGCCAAGCGAACTTGACCAACTCCGCGCGATGACAACTCGCCTGGCTGACTTCACCTCGCAAGTCCAGGCTATCCGCGCGGTGGTCGCCCCCGATGGCTCGGTCCGCGACGACGCCTCTGCCCATCTGGGAAAACTTCGGCGGGACATCGCAAAAACGACGACGGAAATTCACGACGTCATGCACAGCTACCTGCGAAACCCGGCTGTCAAAAAACTCCTCACCAGCGTCAACATCACCATCCACAGCGACCGATACGTCCTGCCCGTCCGAGCGGACAACCGAGGCAGACTGCCCGGCGTGGTGCACCGCCAAAGTCATTCAGGCCAAACCGTCTTCGTCGAGCCAAACGCGTCTGTCCAGCTGAACAACCACCTGGTAGACCTGCGAGACCACGAGCGAATGGAAATAGAAAGGCTGTTGAGCGAACTGGGCGTCAAAATACACACCCGCACAAAAGCGATAAATCTCGCCTTAGCTGCCCTGGCCAAGATCGACCTGCTCGGAGCCAAGGCACAATACGCGTATCAATTCAACATGACCTGCCCGGAGATTGTCGACTTCCCCCACAAAAAATCCGACGCGCCGCGAGACAACACAGGCTTGGAGTTTTTCCAGGCCCGCCATCCGCTGCTGGAATTGCAGTTCGCCCAAAAAACCGCCAACGACGCCAAGCCAAGTCAAACCCCGGACGCCGAGCCGCAGCACATCGTCCCCATCGACGTCAGGCTGGGCAGCGACTTCGACGTCCTCATAATCACCGGCAGCAACACCGGCGGCAAGACGGTAACGCTAAAAACCGTCGCCCTGCTGGTAGCCATGGCCCAGGCTGGGCTGCACATCCCCGTTCGCCGGGGGTCGCGCATGCCCGTTTTCGACGACGTCCTTATAGACATCGGCGACGAGCAATCGCTCGAGCAGTCGCTCAGTACCTTCGGTGCCCACATCGCCAGGCTGAAGCATATCCTAAGCCGAGCCACGCCAAAAACGCTCGTGCTGCTGGACGAGCTGGGCAGCGGCACAGACCCCGACGAGGGCGGCGCGATAGGCCAGGCTGTGATGGACGAGCTGCGTCGCATAGGCTGCGGAGCCATGGTGTCCACGCATTTTTCCATCCTCAAAGCCTACGCGATAGACCACAGCCGGGTCGATAACGCGTCGGTCGAGTTCGACACGCGGACGCTCAGGCCGACGTATCACCTGCGAATCGGCACGCCCGGGGAAAGTCACGCCATCACCGTCGCCAGCAAGCTAGGCTTGCCAGGCCGGGTCATCGACGCAGCCCGGAAACACCTCGGCCAGCGAGGCGGGCAACTCCGTCGAGCTTTGCGAAAGACAGGCTCTGCCCGCCGGGACGCTGAGGAAGCGCGCTTGGCTGCAGCTTCTGCCCAGCTGCGAGCGACGACCCAGGCTGAGCAACTCCAAACCAAAATGGACGACTTTGCCCAGCTAAAGGGCGAGCTGGCGACCTGGTTGGCCAGGCTGACCGAGATGAAACCGGGCGATGAAATTTTCGTCCCCGCTACCGGACGGGTCGCCACCCTGGCCAGGCTGGAACTACACAAACAGATGGCGGTGGTCAACGCCGGCAACGTGCAGATGGAAATTCCCCTAGCCGATCTCATGCCAGACCTGGGCCAACAGAGCGTCCGACAGGAGCTGACGCGGTATCGCAAGAAGGCGGAAACTCAATCGCAGCAACTGGCCAGGCAACTCGCCCAGGTCAAGGAAAAGCTGGAGTCCGCTGCCAAACTGGAACGCCAGCAAAAAGAACAAGCCAAGCGTTTCGACCGTTGGCTGGGGCAGATTGCACGCATGAAAATCGGCGAGGATATCCCCGTCAACGCCGCCCCAGGCCGCGCCAAACTAACCAAGGTAGACCTGCCAGGCTTGCGGGCGACGGTGGAACTACCAGCAGGCCAGGTCAAACAACTTTCGCTCCAGGATCTGTTCCCGCAAGACGGGCCATTCGCTCAGGGGGCAGAGCAGGAATCCCACAGCGGAAAATCTCGCCCGCCTAAAACCAAACGCACCGCCAAGGACAAACCCATCCGTCGGGGCCAGGCCCAAGGCAAGACTGCGAAGAAAAAACGCCAAGCCCTGCTGGCGACCGAGCCGGGCCAAAAGGTTTTCGTCATACCTTTCAACACAGCCGCGACGCTGGTCCGCATAGACCAGTCCAAAGACCGAGCCATCGTGCTCCGCGGCGCACTGGAGATGCAAGTAGCCATCGCCGACCTCGAACCAGTAGGCTATTAAAGCAATTTCGGATTTCGGATCGGGGATTTCGGATTCGATCTCGTTTGCGAAACAATCCGAAACCGAAGGTTCGCAAAACAAATTCCCCGGCATCGGGCTGTCTCCAGGACCAACCATGCTATCGCCAATCGTGGTTGCAGACCGCAACTACGACACCCGATCATTTGTAATCTTTTCCCCAATCAACCAGTAACCAGTCAATGTGCGCGCAAAAAAATGGCGAGCCTGCCGTGGGGGGGGACGACAGGCTCAGCCTAGCTTCGAACCGGCCGGGGGGGAACCGATTCGAAAATATTATCAAGTTTTTATCCGCCATCCAGAAACACCCAAAGCAGGACAGCCAGGCGGAGATTGTAACAAGCAGTAACTCCCAACTCTCCACCTACGACATTATAGGCTAGAGAAAATAAAATGCAAGCGAATCAAGCCAGAATTTAATATTTTTTTCTGCGGGATAAATAAGCAAAATCGAGCCGACGCCCAGGGGGTTTCGACGGCGACATCTCGATTGACGCAATACACATAACGCTTTGTAGTAAAAGAACATACAGTACAGTAAAAAACGCGTGCGGAATGATGGGGCATCGCCATTGGTGTTCAAAAAACCCTGGATTCCAGCTCCCCGATCGGGTCGAGGACAAGCTTCGCGGGAATGACAAAGAAAAAGAAAAAAACATGGGCAAGACGCCCAAGCTACGCGCGCTATGCTTTTCGTGGGAACAGGGGGTCGGCGGTTTGGGTTTGGGTTCCGCAGGCCAGGCCTCCCCACTTGCCCGCCTGGTCCAAAGGCTTGTCTGCCCTGTCGTAGCCCAGCAAGGCCAGGCCTGTCGAAGCCTCCTCCGGCAGGATCGGCTCGAGGTATAGCAACACCAGCCGAACCGCTTCGGCGCAGGTGTACATTATGCTCTCCAGCCTGGCCCGTTGCGATTCGTCCTTGGCCAGCTTGAACGGCGCGGTCTCCTCGATGAACCGATTAGTCGCATCGACCAGGTGAACAATGGCGTCGATATACCGGTGGAACTGGCAGTTGGTCATCCAGCCTTGCGAGTTTTCCCGCAGGGCATCGGCTGCAACTAGCAGTTCCTTTGCCTCGGGCAGTTCCGCGGTAGCTTCGGGGAGGATGCCGTCGAAATATTTGCTTATCATCTTGAGGGTTCTGCTCAGCAGGTTGCCTGCGCCATTGGCCAGGTCTACATTATAGGTCTGCTTGAACATCTCCATGCTAAAGTCGCCGTCCGCTCCGAAAACCACCGCTCGGAGCAGATAGTAGCGGAAGGCTCCGCGCGAGTATTCATCGCAAATTTCCGCTACCTTTTCTCTGCTGATAAAGTTGCCCAGGCTCTTGGACATCTTTTGGCCTTCGCTGGTCCACCACCCGTGCGCGAAGACGCACTTTGGCAGCGGCACATCCAAAGCCATCAGCACGCAAGGCCAATATACCGCGTGAAACCACAAAATATCCTTGCCGATAAGATGCACATCAGCGGGCCAATATCGCCGGCCTGCCCCGTCGAATTCATCGCCGATTTCCGGCAAGCCCAGAGCGTTGTAATAATTGCTAAGCGCGTCGACCCACACATAGACGACATGGCCCGGGTCGTTTGGCATCTCGACGCCCCAGGGCAGTTTTTCCTTGCTGCGAGATATGCACAGGTCGCCCAACTCGCCAGATTCCAAGCCCATTTTCAGCTTGCTGAGGACTTCGTTTCGCCGGGCTTTGGGCTTGATGAAACCTTCGTTGGCTTCGATATATTCGATGAGTTTCGGTGCCCATTTTTTTAGCCGGAAGAACCAGTTTTCCTCGCTGTATCGCACGAGCGGTTTTTGGTTTATCTCGCTGAGGTAGTCGTTCTGCCGGGCAGCGGACTCGGTAACATATTCCTCCTGGCCTTCGTCGTACCAGCCCTCGTAGCTGCCGAGATATATCTCGTCCTTGTCGACCAGGGTCTGGATAATTTTCTGCACTCGTTTTTCATGGCGAGGCTCGGTCGTGCGGATAAAGTCGTCGTTGCTGATGTTGAGTTTTTCCCACAGGTCGCGGAACCCGACCACGACCGAGTCAGCCAGCTCTTGCGGGGACATGTCCTTCTCCGTCGCGGACTTGACGATCTTAATCCCGTGCTCGTCCGTGCCGGTCAGAAACATCACATCCCGCCCGGCAGAGCGGAAGAACCTCGCCAAAACATCCGCTGCGACCGTCGTATACGAATGCCCGATATGCGGCACATCGTTGACATAATAAATCGGCGTCGTTACATAATATTTGTCTGTCATATTCGCGTCTTTCTTATGGCAAGCCATGTAGCACAGCCGGGGGCGACTGTACTACATAATTTCTAGCTGTTTAGTTGTCGCATCACCGCGGCGTCGCGGGCCGAGAGGTCCGGGTAATCCTGGTCGCTGCCGACGTCAGGCCTGCGCTTCCAGCTGCGTTGACAGCTTGGATATTTCTCTCTCGCGTCGAGGACTTCGATATCCACGAGCTTGCCGTCCGGGGCTGGGCCTTGCTCTGTGCGAGCGTAGCCAACCGATAGCATGTCTTCCAGCTCGGGCAGATACTGCTCGATGAAAGCACCCAGAGCGGGCTTGTCCGCGGGCACCTTGAAAACCACCTCGGCGTCGAGCGAATTTTTCACGCCGGCGTTTTTCAGGGCTTCGAGCTTCACCAAAGCTTCGCTGCGAATGTCCATTATCTGCTCCCACACCCAACCCGGCCCGGGCTGAAGCACCTCGCCCTCGGGCATGATATCATCGAAGGCCACCGGCGTAATATCCTCGCTCAGCCTAAGCAACTGCTCGTCAACCTCCGGCAACAAAGCCAGGTGCACCGACCGCGAATCGTCCTCGGGTTTTTTATGGGGGATATGCTCCCATGCCTCCTCGCAAGTGTGCGGTAATATCGGAGCCAGGAGCTTCACCAGGGCAAGGAGCACCTCGCGGATAACCGTCTGGCTGGCCCGGCGGCGGGGCGAGTCTGGAGCTTCGCAATACAGCCTATCCTTCACCGCGGAGAGATACACGCTCGAGGCCTGGGTGGTGCAAAACTCGTACATCAGCCTGGTCGCGCGGTGAAACTCGTAGCGGTCGAAAGCGTCGCGAACGTCGCGCACCAACAAGTGTGTTTCGAGCTTCATCCATAGGTCGATCGAATGTGCCCCAGGCTCAGCTGCGTCGCCGGCGGGGTCGAAGTCCGCAATCGAACCCATCATGTACCGCAGCGTGTTGCGGATTTTCCGGTACGCGTCCTCAGCCTGGGATATCAGGGCCTCGGAGCAGCGGATGTCGTCCTGGTAATTTTGCGACGCCACCCACAGCCTGAGGATATCAGCTCCGCGTTTCTTGAGCTGCTCGCCCGGCTCGATTGTATTGCCCAGCGACTTGCTCATCTTGTGGCCATCCTCGGTAACAACGAATCCATGGGTCAGCACGGTCTTAAACGGCGCGCAGCCCGCCGCTCCCAAAGCTGGCAGGAGCGAGAGTTGGAACCAGCCTCGGTGCTGGTCGGAACCTTCGAGATACATATCGACGGGCACCTCCTCAGCCAGGCCTCGGGCCAGGGCGACGGCAAACCAACTCGAGCCGCTCTCGAACCAGACATCGAAAATATCAAAACCTTTCGTGAGTTTATCGACGGCGAAATCTTCGGGTTTTTCCAGGGCGGGGTCGTCAGCCGGGTTGTAGCCGGCGAGCAGTTCAGCGGGCGATTGGCTGAACCACGCGTCCGAGCCTGCCTCGGCGAAGACTTTGGACACTGCCCGCACGGAAGCGGCGGTGCAGAGGGCCTGGCCTTGCTCGTTGTAAAACGCGGGTATCGGCAGACCCCAGACTCGTTGGCGAGAAATACACCAGTCGGGCCTGCTGGCGAGCATACTTTCTATACGGTTTCGGCCCCATGCGGGGATAAAGTCTACCCCGCCAGCGTCGAAGCCTTTGTTGCACGCACCCTGGGCGAGCTGTCGCAGCGTTTTTCCGCTGCCCGTGTCAGCCTGGCCGTCCTGGAGGGGCTTGTCCACGCCGATGAACCATTGTTCCGTCGCGCGGAATATCGTGGGCGTCTTGCTCCGCCAGTCGTGCGGATAGCTATGCGTGATAGCCTGGGTTGCGACGACCTGGCCTCGTTCGCTCAGCAGGGCGACGATTTTCGGATTGGCGTCCCAGACGCTCATGCCCTGGATAAACTCCGGCGCGGTCTGGTCGAACGTGCCGTCAGCCTGGACAGGACAATAAATCTCCAGCCCGTGTTTCAAGCCTGTATAATAGTCGTCCGTGCCATGACCCGGCGCGGTATGCACCAGCCCCGTGCCGTCTTCCAGCGTAACATAGTCAGCTCCGACAACCCCGCAAACCAGCCCAGGCGTAAGCGGATGATTGTATTTTATCTCCGAGTCCAGCAGGGCTTGGCCTTTGAACTCGGCGACGATTTCGTGGGATGCAATAAAGTCGGGATTATTTTTTTCGATGGCTTCGAGCACCGCTCCAAGCCGTTCCTTGGCGACGATAAACCGCTGAGGCCCGTCAGCGGTCTGGGCCTGGACGGAAACATAATCCATCTGCGGATGCACAGCCACAGCCTGGTTGGCGGGCAAGGTCCAGGGGGTGGTCGTCCAGACGAGCAGCGAGAGTTTCGTGCCAGATTCAAGGCAGCCCTTTACGCCGTCGCAGTTACCCGCGACAACCTCGAAGGCTACGAAAATACTCGTGTCGGTAATGTCATGGTGTTCCAGCTCGGCGTCAGCCAGGGCGGTGCGATTTTCGATAGACCAGTGGACGGGCTTTAGCTGTTTGAAGACCAGCCCGCGCCCGATGAGCCTGGCGAAAACCTCCAGGGCGTCAGCTTCATATTGAGAATCCATGGTAATATAAGGCCTATCGAACTGCCCCATCACACCCAGCCTTTGGAACTGCCTGCTCTGTATCGAGACAAATTTCTCGGCATACTCGCGGCAGATTTTGCGGATGACCAGTGCGTCGAGCGTAGCAGCTTTGGCTCCGAGTTTCTCCATCACCTTCGCTTCGATAGGCAGGCCGTGGCAGTCCCAGCCCGGTATGTACGGCGAGTCCAGCCTGGCCATATTTTTCGTGCGGACGACGATGTCCTTGAGCACCTTGTTGAGGGTCGTGCCCATATGGATATTGCCGTTGGCATAGGGAGGCCCGTCGTGCAGCACGAACCGCGGCGAGCTTTTTCTCACTTCGCGGATTTGCTCGTAGAGTTTCGTTTCCCGCCAGCGAGCCTGAATGGCGGGCTCTTTCTGCAGCAGGTTCGCCCGCATGTCGAAGGTGGTCTTCGGCAGGTTCAACGTGTCTTTGTACAATTTTTTCTTGTCGGTCTTGTCAGCCATGGACGGTTTCTCCGGTATGGTATTTTCAGTAGCGGAGAGATTCTAAGCCCATCGCTCCGCCAAGGCAAGGCTGGGGGAGTGTGAAAATATTTCGGATT
>JAOZNE010000007.1:0-10860 GCA_029933955.1 Phycisphaerae bacterium | reverse complement strand
GCCAGGCTCGCCGGCGGGCCTTACGTGTTCAAATTGGCCAACCGAATAGAGGACGACCTGGAAAGAATCGAACGCCTCTCGGGTTTCGAGACACAGGCAGGGGTCGACCTGAGCGACTTCATAACGCTGGAAAACCTGAACCCCGACCGGCCAAAAGACGAACACGAATCGCACGAATAAAAACCAATTTTATTCGTATCATTCGTGTTCTGCCGTTTTTGCTTTTACTGACTAATTTTTGTCTTTGTGTTCTACGCGTTCTTTTGCGGTGAATTTCTTTTTTTGTTTTTATTGATTACTGATTACTTTTTTTAGGAGCCATTTGATGACAACGAAACTAATAGAATCCACACGGCGTGCATTGCTTTTTTTGGCAGCGCTGACGGTCGTCGCCCTGGCTGGTTGCCAGGCGGACAAGCCTGTCTCCCCCGCCAAGCCCGCAGCGGAGCCTTCCGCTATGAGCCAGGCCGGTCTGCAGGTTTACTGGGAGCGTCAGATAGCCATGGCCAGCGGCGAGCGGGCAGTGAACCTCTGGCTGATGGACGAGAACCTCTACTTCCTCACCAACCAAAAAACGCTCATCGCGATAGACGCCAAAACCGGGCTGGTGAAGTGGCGGACGGTGGTTACATACAAAGCTGAGCGTGTCTTTGCCCCGACGCATTTCGACGACATGCACCTGCCCAAGAAGGTCGGCACGGTCGAAGATATAAAGACCCCGCCCGGCCGGGCCTCGCTACCGAAGTTTGACGCCCTGCTCATCAACACGCTATCGAGCATGAAGGTTATCGACCGGGCCACCGGCGAGATAATCCGCGATATCCGGTTCCAGAGTTTTTTTGCTGTCAACCGCGGCGTGACCGACGGCGAGCGGTTCTATGTAGCTGGGAGCGACAAGCAACTGCACGCGATCGCCCTGCTGCCGGCGGTGAAGGTTTGGTCGCATGAAATCGAGGCGAGAATCCTGGCTCCAACCCAGTGCGACGAAGACGGCAGAGTCCTCGCCGGTGCCACCGATGGCCAACTGCAATGTCTCTGGGCGGACGGCTATGGCAAGCGACGCTGGGGAATAAAATTCGCCTCGCCGATTACCGCGCCGATGGCGGTGGACGACGGACAGGTCTATGTCGCCTCGCAGGACGGCCGGACGTATGCCCTGGCTGCCAACGGAGGCAGGGAACTCTGGCTGCCCGTCCAAACGCCAGGGCGACCAGCTGGCGGGGTTCTCGCGGGCAAGTCCACCATCTACGTATCGTCCAGACCCGGCGGAGTTACCGCCATCGACCGGGCCAGTGGCAAGATTCGCTGGAACGTCCCGACAGGCCAAGCCATCCTGGCGGTTATCGACGGGAAAGTTTACCTGCAAGACCAGGTTGGGGATATGCTGGTCGTCCAGGCCAAGGGCGGCCTGGCCAGCGACAAAGTACCGCTGGGCCGATACGAACTGTTCGCGACAAATATCTCCGCCCCAGCTATCTACGTCGCGACGAAAGACGGCAAGCTAACCTGCATCCGCCAGGCCAATCAAGCCAGGCTGACCGCGGAAATGCTGAAAAAATAGAGAAAAAACTTCGCAGCAGGCTTTGATGTCGCTATAATGACTCGACCAGCCAATGGGCTGGGGAGCGAACTGCACCAACCGCAAAGGAATTATCAATGGAAGCTAGCGTAAAAGAAGTTATCGAACAAATCAGGCCACTGCTCCAAGCCGACGGCGGAGACCTCGAACTGGTGAGCGTAGCTGAGGACACGGGCGTCGTTTCGGTCAGGCTCCAAGGCGCGTGCAAGGGCTGTCCCGGCGCACAAATGACCTTGAAAATGGGCGTCGAACGGCACCTCAAGGAAAAAGTACCCGAAGTTACCGAAGTTGTCGCGGTAGAATAATTGGCCTGACTATGATCGTTATAATAGACAACTACGATAGTTTCACCTACAACCTTGTCCAGCGTATCGGCGAGCTGACTGACGTTGACAGGCAGGAGATTCGCGTCTATCGCAACGACGCGAAACAGCCCGAGGCCGTCGAAGCTGAGGACAAACCCACGCACCTTATTATTTCGCCCGGGCCTTGCACGCCAAACGAAGCTGGACTTAGCTGCGATTTCATCCGCCATTTCCACGGGCAAATCCCCATCATGGGCGTCTGCCTGGGACATCAGTGCATCGGCCAAGTCTTCGGCGGCAAGGTTATCCGCGCACCAAGACTAATGCATGGCAAGGTCAGCGAAATTCGCCACGATGGCCAGGGCCTCCTGGCTGGGCTTGACAACCCGTTCGTCGCAACGCGATATCACAGCCTGATTGTAGACCCAACGGGTCTGAGCGACGAGTTCGAGCAGACAGCCTGGTCGGTCGATCGGGAAGAGCTCATGGGCATCCGCTCAAAAATCAATCCAACCGAAGGCCTGCAATTTCACCCGGAAAGTTTCCTGACAGAAGCAGGCTTCGACCTGCTGCGAAATTTTTTGGCAATGTAGTCGGGCAAACGACAACCAACGAAGCCCCAATGCCCAAATACCCAATGCCCATTGAAGAACCAATTTCCAATTCCCAATAAAGGCTCCACGGATTTTTTAGAAGAAGATTCCACGGTTTTTTTTGTCTTTCTCACAAGGGGGGGGAGTGAGGGAGGCTGACACCTCGGGCTTGTCGACGCGTTTGGATGTGGTGCTTGGTCCTTCACTGGGGCTTGGGTGTTTGAAAATTGGACATTCGCTATTCGCCCATTGATTCCAAATTCGGATTTCATGATTCCTCATTTTTCTTAGCCGCATCGCGTGATAGTCTGGAAAACAGGGGTATTCTGCGTTTTCCACCTTATCGCGGAGCAGTTGTGAATAAGTTGTGGACGAAAGTTTTTTTTTCGCTCCAAACGTTGGATTTTACAGGCCTTGGGTGGTGTGGATAAGAAAACCGAATCTTTGTGATTGACCGCGATTATTCATGGGGATACATTCAGCTCATCGGTCGCCCAGGTGGCTGATGAGCCAAACGTGGTGCTTGCGGATATTTCAACCGCGCTTTACGCCACGCGGGTTTTATTGGGACGCTCTCGGGACGAGCCCGGAGCAATATGCTGGACGAAGGAATTTTTCTGATGGGAACTACAACAGAATTATTGCGCGCAGAGAGCGGGGTTTTACTGCGTGATATGCTCTCCTCGCTGCAGGAAAGCATAGGCCCGCAGAAGTTCAACGCGTGGTTCAAGCACGGCACCTCCGTCAGCATCGACGGCGGGCAGGTCAAGGTGGCTGTGCCGAACCCCTTCACCGCCAACTGGATCGAACAACACTACCAAAGCGACCTGGCTGCCTCTGCCAGCCTGTGCGCGAAAAAACCCATGCAAGTCGTCGTCTCGATAGACCCTAGCCTCAGCGGCCAATGCTCCCAGCGCAAGCTGGATATACAGGCTGATATCGTCTCGCGAGCCACGCAAGGTCGGGCCAGGCACCGCGCGCCGATAAAAAGCCCAACGCTACGACACACGCTCGATGAGTTTGTTGTGGGCGAGTGCAACGAGTTGGCATACCAGGCTGCAAAGTCAGCTGTGAGCGGAGCTGGACACTTCTCCCAGATGTTCGTCCACGGGCCCTGTGGCGTGGGTAAGACCCACCTTCTCCAGGGCATCTGCAACACCCTGTCCAGACGCGACGGCAAGGATGGCCAGCCCCTGCGATGGCGATACGTTACCGGCGAGCAGTTCACCAACGAATTTATCGTGGCGGTGCGGAACAGGAAGGGTAATGAGTTTCGCAGCCGATACCGAGGCCTGGACCTCCTAGCCATCGACGACGTGCATTTCCTCGCAGCCAAGCGAGCGACGCAAAGCGAATTTCTCCACACGTTCAACGCCATCGAAGCTGCGGGCAAGCAGATTATCCTTGCCTCCGACACCCACCCCCGTCTGGTCGGCGAACTCAACGAGCAGCTCGTCAGCCGATTTGTCTCCGGGCTGGTCGTGAAAATAGAAGCTCCGGACAAACAGACCCGCATGGCAATACTCAAACGCAAAGCCAGGCAACTCAAACTCAAACTCAACACCGATGTACTGGAATATATCGCTCTGCACATTCGCGCTTCGGTGCGAGAACTGGAGGGCACGCTGGTCAAGCTCTCTGCCCTGGCTGCCTTGGAAAACGGCAAGGTTACGCTGGAGATAACCCGCGAAGCCCTGGCTGACCACCTGGCCCAGACCGACAGCGCGGTAACTCTGGGCGACATCGAAGCGGTCGTAGCCACGTTTTTCGGCATTACCCCCGCGGACATTCATTCGTCCAGACGAACCCGCACAATCTCCGTCGCCCGCATGATAGCGATGCACCTGGGCAGACGACATACGCGGATGAGCTTTCCGGAAATCGGACGGTTCATGGGAAAGAACCACAGCTCGGTAGTCCTGGCGGTGCAAAGGCTGGAAAAAGTCCTCGCCAACAAGGCTGAGCTAAACTGGAACACGCCAGTAGGCACAAAATCCATGCCCGCGGCAGATATCCTGAAACTGCTGGACGAACAAATAGGGTAAAAAGTTATCAGTTATCAGTAAAAGCCGTGTGCCGTGGCTGCGGTCTGCAACCACATTATCGCTTACCATGAAGAACATGAAGGACTTGAAGATTTGTAACCGTTCACACTATTTTCACTGACAACTGATAACTTCATGTCCTTCATGGCGCAACCCGCTTTTGATGCCAGGGGCGAAATTCGGAATATCTCAATGGACGAACCCAGGCCAAACCAACTGAACGACGTTGTGACCGACCATCGCAGACAGTGGCGAGACTGTCGCTATGTGTACCCGGTGGTGTCTCGGCGGGCGCGCGGGGTAAGCATCGGCGTAAACCTGAACCTGGACAAACGCTGCACCTTCAACTGTCTGTACTGTCAAATCAACCGCCGAGTCCACCGCGAGCCTATGGAAGTTGTCATCCCCATTCTAGGCGAGGAACTCGACCAGGCCCTGAGCCAGGCCAGCTCGGGCGAACTTTGGCAGGAAGAGCGGTTTAGCCAAACCCCCGCGAAACTTCGGCGGATAAACGACATCGCATTCAGCGGCGACGGCGAGCCGACCAGCCTGGCGAACTTCGACCAGGCCGTCCAGGCCGCAGCAGACGCTCTGAGGCGGTACCGCCAAGTCGGGCGCCAAACGTGGTTGCAAAAACCGCGACCACGGCACCCGACAACAACTCCAGCTGAGCCTATAAAACTAATAGTTATCACCAACGCTTCGCATCTTCGCTCGCCGCAGTTTCGCCGGGCCTTGCCTATTCTCGATGCGAACAATGGCGAGATATGGGCCAAGCTCGACGCCGGCAGCGAGGAATTTTTCGCCAAGGTCAATCGCCCAGCTGGCGGGGTAACCCTGCAGGAAATTATGGAAAATATTCTCTCTGTCGCCCAGCTAAGTCCGGTGGTTATTCAGACGCTCTGGTTCGGCATCGACGGAGCAAGCCCGGATGCCCGCGAGATATCCGCCTACTGCGACAGGCTCCGTTGGCTGGGAGAACAAGGCGGGCAAATCAAGCTGGTTCAGCTGCACACCATCGCCAGGCCCCCCGCCTCAGCCAGGGCTTCAACCCTGCCGGATGACGAGCTAAACGCCATTGCCGAAATCGTCCGGGAAAATATCACGCCCACGCCAGTCGAAGTTTACCCAGGCCGAAACGTCGCCCCGCAGAAATTGTAATACAACTTGTTGCATGGCAAAAAACTGGATTCCCGCCTGCGCGGGAATGACACTGAAAAAACCAGTCAACCAGTCAACCGGTTTCGTAGTTTGCCAGTAGCGCTTTTGCTCGGAGGACTTCTGCTACGGACCAGGCTTGGGCGTAGCAGCCTCTTGGGGTGTGGGGCTTGTCGCCGTCGAAAATTTCGCTTATGTATCCAAGCCCCGCCTGGTCGAGATGCTCGTCAAACGCGCCGAGCCAATGCGTTACCTGCTCGACATTCTCCGCCCGCCTGGCGGGGTCAGCTACCTTTAGATACGCTTCGACGAAAGGCCCGATCAGCCAAGCCCAAACGGTTCCCTGATGATACGCCCGCTCGCGAGCTTCCCATCCAGGCCCATATTGGCCGGCGTATCTGGGGTCCAGCGGGGCCAGGCTTCGCAGGCCCATCGGCGTTAGCAGCACCTCCTGGACGATATCGACGACGGACTTCTGCTGCTGAGCGGACAGCGGGCTGTAAGGCAGCGAGACGGCCAATATCTGGTTAGGCCGCAGCGACGCGTCCCACCCGGCGTCGTTTACGCAATCGTTAAGCCAACCGAAAGGCTCGTTCCAAAAGGCCAGGGTAAAGGCCCGGGCTATCTGCTGGGCCTGGTCGGCGTATCGATGTGCCTTGGCTGGGTCGGCTGCCTCGCACCGCTGGGCCAGGATGCGATGTGCACTGTGCCACAGGGCGTTGACTTCCACAGCCTTGCCGTACCTGCCGGTGATGACCTCGTCGCCACACTTGGCGTCCATCCAGGTAAGTTGCGTCTGATACGACCCGCCAGCGAGCAGCCCGTCGGCGTCAGCGGCAATGCCGAACCGCGTGCCTGCCCGGTAGTTGGCGAGGATGGTTTCGCAAGCGGGCAGCAGCACGCCAGGCCAAAAGTTCTTGGCTCGTTTGTCGCTCGGCGGTGCGTCGGCCTCGATGGCCTGCATGTATCGCTCGGCTGCGATGATAAACCACAGCGACGCGTCGATACTATTATAGTGAGCCTCGCCACCATAGTCGTCAAACCGGTTCGGTATCATGCCCAGGCTGATATTCTCGGCATAGGTGCTAAAGACCTGCCGGGCCTGGGCGAATTGGCCCGTCGTCAACAGCAGCCCTGGCAGGGCGATGAAAGTATCTCGGCCCCAGTCAGCGAACCACGGAAAACCCGCCAATATCGACGAGCCAGTCCCGGACCTGCCAGGCCTGGTGACAATAAACGCATCCGCTGCCATGGCCAATCGCCGGGCACCGCCGCCAAGGTGTGCAACGGGGGCGGCGAGTGATGTGAGTTTATCTCGGCGATGTTTGAGAGTCTTGTCGAAGTCCACCTCAACCCGCTCGCCAAGCGACGCGGTCAGCTGAGATACCCCCGCGGAGCTTGAATGAACGACAAACACGCCGGGCGAGTAAAGGTCTTCATAGCACCCCTGGCCTCGGGCAGCTTCAGCTCGATACAAAAAACGATACCACCACTGCTCCTCGGCTCGGAAGTCAGCTGGGGTACAGGAAATATACACCGGCGGAGCTGCTGCTGCGTGATCCAAAACCACGATCCCGTCAGCTGACTTGTCCCAGGCCATGTTGTGAGGCTCTTCGACGCTGCGGAGCGAATGGAAGTCTCGCATGGCGGTAAAGGGCCTGAGGATAAGCCTGGCTGAGTGTTGCGGGTCGGAAAGTTCGTAGCGAACAGCCACAGCGCTGGCGTTCTGGGCCAGCAGAACCTGCTTGGTCAGTTTGACGCCGGCGACCTCGTATACGAACGTCGCAGCGGTATCGTCGCGGAAGGTTTCGAGATACTCGAACCCGCGCGGGCTGAAGGTGTCGCGGAACTCGTTGGTAGCCAGGTCGTATGTATTTTCCCCCACGACAAGCTGCTCCATAACCGTGGAAAGTGTCATCAGCCTGGCCACCGGCGGGGTCGCAGCTCCGACGAGCAGCCCATGGTATCGGCGGGTATTACAACCTATTATCGTCGACGAACTATAAGCCCCAAGCCGATTCGCGCGCAGCCATTCCTTCCAGAGCAACTCCTCCAGCTCATTAGCCCGGCAGGGGATATCTATATTTTCAAATCCGCAATCCACAATCCGCAATCCACAATCCAAAATCTGAAATAGTTTACTTTCGCACCTGGCCCTGGCCTGTAACGATCCATTTGTAGGTTGTCAGGTCTGCTGCGCCCATCGGGCCTCGGGCGTGGAGCTTGTCGGTGCTGATTCCGATCTCCGCGCCCAGCCCATACTCGCCGCCATCGCTGAATCGCGTCGATGCGTTGACCATGACGCTGGCGGTGTCCACCGCCTGGGCGAACCGGTTGGCTGCTGACATATCGGCGGTGATTATCGCGTCGGTGTGCTTCGAACCATACTTGTTGATGTGGGCGATGGCTGCTTCCAGCCCATCGACGATTTTCACCGCCAGTGTAAGGTTCAAAAATTCCTCCGCCCAGTCTTCGTCACAGACGGGCCTGATTTTCTCGCTGTCAATCCCAGCCTGGGCGAGTATTTTCGCGCTTTGCTCGCAGACTCTCAGCTCGACCCCCGCGGCTATAAGTTCCTTCGCCAAACCTGGCAGCTGGACCTGGGCGATTGTTTGGTCTATCAGCAGAGTCTCCGCTGCGTTGCACACGCCGGGCCTTTGCGTCTTGGCGTTTAGCGTAATTCGCCGAGCCATGTCAGGCTCTGCTGCGGCGTGGATGTAGACATGACAGTTGCCCGTGTAATGTTTGATAACCGGAATAGTCGCAGCCTCCACGACCGCCCGGATCAGGCTCTCGCCGCCACGGGGAATTATCAGGTCGATATATCCGCAAGCTGTGGCCAGGGCTGGAACGAACGCCCGGTCGGTCTTGTCCAGCACCGTTACGCACTCCGCCGGCAACCCCGCTTCGCCCAGGCCTGTGCGGATGGCAGAGGCGATGGCGAGGTTGGAGTGGACAGCTTCCTTCCCGCCGCGGAGAATGCACGCGTTGCCGCTCTTGATGCACAGGCCAGCCGCGTCTGCGGTAACATTTGGCCGAGATTCAAAAACAATCCCCACCACGCCGATCGGCACGCGCCGTTTCTCGACTCGAAGTCCGTTTGGCCTGTTGGCTGCGGAGATAGTTTGGCCAACCGGGTCGACCTGGCTTGCTATCTGCTCCAACGCCCTGGCCATGCCCTCGATCCGCGTGTCGGTCAGCGCCAGCCTGTCCACCATAGCTTCGCTCAGGCCCAGCTCGTCCGAGCGGGCCAAGTCCTCAGCATTGGCAGCCTGGATTTGCTCGCGGGCTTGGCGGATAGCTTTGGCGCAGGAGCGGAGCGCGTCGTC
Source organism: Phycisphaerae bacterium (assembly GCA_029933955.1). Taxonomy (GTDB): domain Bacteria; phylum Planctomycetota; class Phycisphaerae; order SM23-33; family SM23-33; genus B1-G9. The sequence continues at coordinate 1,851 of JAOZNE010000007.1, read as the reverse complement.
TCGCTGTTGACCCGTGCTACAAGCCAACACCCCCCCCGCCTGCCTGGCCCGGGTCGCTATGTCTAACACTTCCTGTTTGATAGGGTCCATCGACTACTCCTGGATATCCCAACTTTGTGTTCAATAAATGCTGCACAAATGAGTTTGTGTTGCAAAATTCCGAAAAAATGCACCACAAAACTATTTGTCGCTAATATATGCACATCAAAAAACACAAGAACTTCACCAAAAAACAACTTCATGCTCTTCATGTGCTTCATGGTGAACTGTGCGTTCCTTCGCGGTGAATTACTGATAACTTTTCAATTTGTCGCAGCGGGTTTTCTTTTTTCCAGGCGGAACTTTAGTTTTGGGCGTGGGCTTAGGAGTTTTAGTCCCAGCCCCGGCGGGAAGCAGACGGTTACCTCTCGCTCGACCCAGCTGATGGGTTTTTTGTCCTCGTCGGTCAGCTGAATATACGCGATGACGTTTTCGGGCTTGAGGTCTTTTTTCGCTCCTTCGATTCGCAGCCTAGGCCTCCAGTCAGCGGGAGCCTGACGGACCAGCACATACTCCTGCCAGGTCGTATCGTCGGTTTCAGCCCAGCTTGCTGGGCCTAGCACTTGCACGGAAACAGGCAGGGTTTTGGTAGTAGCGGAGCGGAGAATCTGCACGTCGAACGTTACGCTGGCGGGCGTAGGTCTGACCGCGACACCCTCGATAGCTGGCAAAATCTCGGCTGTAACTTTGCTGGATACCCCTGGTTGGAGATGGCTTAAATCGACAGGTCTGGTTTGCAGCTTGGGCGGGTTACCGCCAAGCCTGGCCTGGATAAGTTGCCATCGGCTGGTGGGTACAAACAGGGAAACCTTAGGCCTGGTCGCAGGCTGGGCTGTCGCGCCGGTGGTCTTGAGTTCGACCGGCACGTCGTGCACCTCGATTATCGTATCGAGCTGAACTTCCACAGCACCGGGCCTGGGATTTTTGAGCGAAATACCGCGCTTGGCCAGCCCAGCGGAGTAGTCCAGCACCTCAGCCAGGGGCAGCAGATGCTTGCCAGCACGTTTATATTGGCGGGAGACGTCGTACGACAGCAAGGCTCCCGTTTCGTCAAGCTCGCGCTGAAAATCCTCCAGCGAAGATCGGCTTCCCGATATCTCGAACTCGACGGGCAACTCGGTTCTCGACAGCAACTCCAGCTGCCCAGACTCGCCCGTGTCGAGTTTTATCGTAGCGATAATCTTGGCGGTGTCAGTGAATTCCATGTCCGCGTAAATCCAAATCAGCACCGTTACCAGCACGACCCAGAAGAGGGTATGCAGGCCTGATACCCACCATCGGCGTGAGAAGCGGGACACCTCGGCGGGCTTGCGTTCGTGTCGCGCCATCATGCTGCACCCCCCTTGGCTGAGGATACTTGACCTCGGCGAGGCCTGGCCCGGCCCGGAGCCAGGAGGTCCAGCAACATGTCGCGTACGCCCGTAATATCCAAGCCTATGTAGAGTTGACCCTCGCAGGCTAGCGATATTCTGCCGGTTTCTTCGCTGACGACCAACACTACCGCGTCCGAGTCGTTGGACAACCCCAAAGCTGCTCTGTGCCTGCTGCCAAGCGAGGCGTCGACCTCTTCGCTTTCCGCTATCGGGAACTGACAACCAGCCGCGGCTACTCGCTGGTTGTGAATGATTACGCCCAGGTCGTGCATAGCTGAGCCTGGATAGAAAATCGTGCTGAGCAAGTCCGAGGTAACCACCGCGTCGATTTGCACGCCGGACTCGATAAGCGCGCCTAGCCCGACCGACCGTTCCATAGCGACAATAGCTCCGATTTTATTGCGGGACAAAAACCCCAGGCTGTGGATAATTTCGTCCA
>JAOZNE010000349.1:0-1703 GCA_029933955.1 Phycisphaerae bacterium | reverse complement strand
ATACCCGCATGGATGCATCGACTTTAAAAATTGGCTTGGGGTACTGGCTCGTCATGGGCGTGGTCGCGATGCTCGCCTTGGGCAGCTCTGGTTGCGATGTGGCTGGGAGCGAAATTCACATCACCACCACGCCGGGGGCCGCGGCGGTGTATTGCAATAATCAGAAAGTCGGCACGAGTCCGCTGACGGTTATCCTGCCCCCCAAGCCTCGCAGCGATTTCACGGAAGTTTACATCATCGAAGCCAGGCTCAGCGGCTATGAGCCTGGGCGGAAATATCTCACAGAATCTGGCCCGGGCGAGTTGGACGGTCAATCGGTCAGGCTGTCGCTGCGACCCCTGCCGGAGGGGCTGAGCGACTCGGACGTGCCGGGCCGAAGCAGGTTCGTCCCTCGCGGCGCAGCCAGCAATTATCTCTCGCGTGTCGCCTGCGAGGTCAAGCTGGTTCGCCTCGGCGACGGGCGGGTTCTGGCTCAGGCCTCCGGCATGGTTTGCGACGACTTCCTGCCCAGGCTCTCTGCAACGCTGGCTCGTCAGCTCAAACGACACCTGCCCCCAGGCCCAGATGGCACGGTGGCGGTGTGCAGCATCCGCAACAGGCGACAAACCGCCCGGGGCGAGAAACTAGCCCGGCGATTTACCCTCGCGCTGGGCAGAGAGATGAGCTTCAACAGCCCGCGAGGCCTGGCTCGGGACATCGACCTGCGTCCACTTGCAAGCGAATCTGCACTGGACGCCCCAGCTTTGCTGAAACGAAAAGATATCCGCGGGGTATTGGCAGGGGCCCAGTACGTAGTCATCGGAGGCCTGGCCGAGGCGGTCGTGCCCTAGCTGAAAAAGTTATCAGTTGTCAGTAATCGGTAATCAGCTCAAACCGACCGGTTTGAGTAGTTGGTTGATTGGTTAACTAGTTGACTAGTAAAGAATTACACAAATTTTTATAGCGTCGAAACCTTTGTGTTTTTCAGGTTTTATCTGGGCACGGAGCTTTGGCGTATTTGTCTTGTAATCTTTTCCCAGTTAACTAATCAACCAGTCAACAGCACAGTGGTTGGGTTACTGAAAATCGGTCAGTTTGAGTAATCAGTAAAAGCGAGACACACATATAAAAATCCGCGTAATCCTCTTATAAATCTGTGTAATCTGTGGATTCTCTACTTGTCCGATGGCGTGGTTGCAAAGGCTGCAACCACGGCACCTGGCGGTTGTGCCCTGGCTGGAAATTGCGAAAAATACGGGAATTCGCGCTTGAATCCCTTGGCTTGGCTAATTACAATGCCGCCAATCTTGCCTGCGGGTTTTGGGTTGATATGGAATGTCGCCCAATTCGCAGGCTGAAAATCGGGCTGGGAACTGTCAGTATCACGGACGATGCGACATCAGGGACGATACATGAAGCAGGCAGAGACAAAAGGTTTTTGGTCAATTCCGGCGTTGGTACTTGCTGGCGTTCTGCTGGGTTTGTGCCTGGCTTCTCTGCCGGGCTGCGCCGACCCGCAGCCTACAGGGGCGAAAGTCCGGGCAGACTCACCCTCAGCCAAGGCTAGCGACAAGGCGATGCAACAGGCTGCGAAAGAGTTTTACGACCCCGCCAAGCCAACCAAAACGCAAACCAAAAAAACCACCAAGCCGGCCAAGATTAAAACTCCCGCCAAGAAGTCCGCCAAGCTGGCCAAGATTAGAACTCCCGCCAAGAAGTCCGCC
>JAOZNE010000110.1:0-6701 GCA_029933955.1 Phycisphaerae bacterium | reverse complement strand
TCAACCAGTCAACAACCCCGCGGTTGGATTGCTGAAAATCGGTCAGTTTGAGAAGGTAACAAGATGCGGAACAATCAATCAATCCGGGAGACTCGCAACCCAGACATGGGCGAATCCTCGGCTCGGATTGCACCCGGTGGGCCATCGCAACGTCGTCCTATCAGCCCAGCAGGGGGCAGCTCAACGTCCGCACCGCCCGCAACACCCTCGCCGCCCAGCCGCCGTCTTCGCCGGGGTATCCCGCCCAAGCTTTACCGAGTTGGCGAGGTTGTGGACTATTCTGGCGTCAGCCGACAAACCATTCACAACTATACACTTATGGGCCTGATACGCGAGAGCGACTGGACGCGTGGCGGGCATAGGCTCTATGGCGAGGACGTATTCGGTCGGCTTGACACGATTGCGGACTTGCGAGACAGGCACAAGAGCCTGGAGTTTATACGCAAATTTTTCGTCCGCCGAGACACGCAAAAAATGGACGAGGAAAAGTCCTAAAGAAATCTCGGCAGATGCTGACAATAAAATAGGTGATATGTGCAATGGGCTGTCCGTGTAGCCTCAGGTAAGTTGGCCCGAGGCTGGCGGTCGAGCTGTTGAGTTTGAATAGGCTGGGTCATGGATGAGTCAGCCTGGCTGTGCCGCGGAAGGAGACAAAGATGAACGATCAGGAAAGAGCGACAATCGAGCAGGTGCAGGCCTGGTGGACGAAGTTTAAGAAAGACGGCGACGAGGCTACTCGCAACTGTCTGCTCGAACATTATCTGCCTATCGTGAAATACACAGCCGAGCGGCTGCACAACAAGCTGCCCGGCGAGGTCGAGGTCGATGACCTGATATCCTCCGGCGTGTTCGGCCTGCTCGACGCGGTAAAGGCTTTCGACACCAGCCGAGGCGTGAAGTTCGAGACGTATTGCGCCCAACGAATTCGCGGCGCGATTCTGGACGAGCTGCGCGCGTTGGACTGGGTGCCCAGGCTGGTTCGCCGCCGAGCCAGTAAGCTCAACGCAGCCACCGGCGCGCTCGAAGCCCAACTGGGCCGCAAGCCAAACGAGAAGGAACTCGCAGGCCGCATGAAACTCACGATCAAAGATTTCCGCAAACTCCAGCGCGACGCCCACGCGACGAGTTTCGTGTCGCTCTCCCGCAAATGGTTCGAGAGCGACTCGAGGGATATCTGCGAGCTGGACATTTTGGAAGACTGCAGCAGCGAGGACCCGATACTCTGTGCCCAGCAGAAAGACCTCAAAGAGCTGCTGACCCGTGGCCTGAGCCGAGCGGAGAGACTTATCGTCATTCTCTACTACTTCGAGGAAATGACGATGAAAGAAATAGGCCTGACGCTCGACCTCTCCGAAAGCAGAGTCAGCCAGATGCACTCCGCTATAATAGGCAGGCTAAGACTGCAAATGGAAGAAAAACAAAAAGAACTCCAACCAACTTGATTCCAGGAGTCAGAATTCAGAATATCCTGGGTGGCATGGTGGCAATCCATACAAATGTATTGCTGGGACTTGGCTGATCGTGTAGTCTATATAGCGGGTGGTATGTCTAGGCTGCGGGTTTGCGGGGTAGCTATAGGGACAGCGATTCGTCAACTACGGCACCCGGCTACCATGACACTTGGATACCCGCAGGGATACCTCAGAGGCTATTTCGAAAAAGGCAAGTCATGGGCCAGCAACACAAACGACATTACAAGGGGTTCTTCCAAGCCCTCGGGCCTGGGATACTTTTTGCCGGTGCCGCTATCGGAGGCTCGCACATCGTCCAGTCCACCAAGGCCGGTGCCATATATGGCTTTGCCCTACTCTGGGTTGTCATCCTGGCGAATCTGATGAAGTACCCTTTCTTCCGCTTTATGAGGCAGTACACTGCCTCGACCGGCGAGACGATTATCCAGGGTTACCATCGCCAGGGCCGATGGGCACTTTGGCTGTTCCTGATAATCTCGACCATATCAGCTGTGCTCAACATCGCAGCCGTTACGGTGGTTACGGGTTTCCTTGCCTCGAACCTCCTGCCCTGCGGTCTTAGCCTGCTGTGGTGGTGTGTGATAATCGGCGGCGTCTGCGTTGTCTTACTTGCCGTGGGACACTACCCCGCACTGGACTTGGCTGTGAAAGTCATCGTAACCATCCTCGCGGTATCGACCATCATAGCTTTCCTGGCCGCGGTCTGTCACAGCCCCGCCTTGACCACCAGCCGACCGTGCCCGCCTATATGGAACGCCGGGGGTATCGTGTTCCTGCTGGCACTGATGGGCTGGATGCCCGCACCGATAGATGTCGGCGCCTGGCCTACGCTGTGGGCACTGGAGCGAAAACGCCAAACGGGACACCTGGCGACAATGCGGGAAACGATGGTCGACTTCCACACGGGTTACATCGGAGCAGCCGTGCTGGCGGTGGCGTTCCTGGGCCTCGGCGCGATTGTAATGTTCGACTCGGGCCAAACGCCCGCAGCCTCGGGAGCAAAGTTCATCACACAGTTCATCAACCTCTACACCGACACCCTGGGCCAATGGTCGCGATACTTTATCGCAGCCGCTGCCTTTACCTGCATGTTCAGCACGACCCTGACCTGCTTCGACGGCTATACTCGAACAGTCCACGATGCCTTCTGCCTGGCCGTGGGCAGAAAAAACGCCATCCGCGAGGATGTACTGTACTGGGTCGTCATGGGTGTGTTTTTCGCCTCAGCCATCGCGATAATCCTGGGCATTATCCTGCTGGAAGCCCTCGTGCTTGTGCCGCTGATAACCACCGCGATGCTGACGGCGTTTCTCACCGCGCCGATAGTAGCATGGTTGACCTGGCGAGTGATCCGAGGCCGGAATGTCCCCTCAAAAGACAAACCCAGACGGGCCATGCGACTACTGGCCCGAGCGGGGATAATTTTTCTGACAGGCTTTGCGATACTGTTCATCTACAGCCAACTGGCAGAGAAACTAGGCTGGCCGATGGGAAAAATAGGGTAACGATTATGATAGATATTTTCGTGAAGACATATTTCAAGTTGTTTTTCCTGCTGACACCGTTTGCGGCGACATCGATTTTTTTGTCGATGACCAAGGGCATGCCAAGCCGAGCCAAGCGGGGCATTGCGATACGCAGCACCGCGGGCGTGTTGGTTATCACGTTGGTGATATTCTTCTTTGGCCGATATATTTTCGAAGTGTTCGGCATTACGCTCGACGCGTTTCGCATCGGGGCTGGGACGCTGCTGATGCTCTCTGCCATCGCCCTGGTACGCGAGACCGAATTTTACCAGGCTGGTCTCGACGGCGGGGATATCGCTGTCGTGCCACTTGCAATCCCGATAATCGTCGGGCCTGGCACGACGGGGGCACTGTTTCTGATAGGGGCAGAGGTCGACAGCACCAGCGACAGAGTCGTCTCGTCCCTGGCCCTGCTACTTGCCGTTGCCAGCGTGGGAGCGATACTGTACGCCGCAGCCATGATGGACCGATTCCTCAAACCCAGGATAATGTCTCTGCTAACGAAAGTTACAGGACTCGTCCTGGCAAGCCTGGCTGCCCAGCTGATATTCACCGGCATCAAAAACTTCCTGACCTGACGTCAGACGTCGAATTCGTCGCCTCGGAAGGTTTGGCCCAGGTATGTTTTGCGGACGAGTTCGTCGTTGATGAGGTCTCGCGGGCTGCCTTCTCTTAGCACGTGGCCGCTGTCGATGATATACGACCGGTCGGTTACCGTGAGGGTTTCCCGCACATTGTGGTCGGTCAGCAGGATGCTTATGCCCCGTTCTCTCAGGCCTCGGATTTCGCGTTGGAGGTCTTCCACCGCTATGGGGTCTACGCCGGAGAAAGGCTCGTCCAGCAGAACGAGGGTGGGATTTGTTATCAGAGCCCGCGCGATTTCCAGCTTGCGACGTTCGCCGCCGGAGAGGGTGCGGGCCTGTTGGTGCTGCTGGACGGTCAGGCCGAACTGGTCCAGCAGATGGTCGCATTCGTGGTTTCGGCCTCGGCGGTCCATGCTCATGGTTTCGAGTATGGCCAGGAGATTCTGCCGGACGGTCAGGCGCTGGAAAATGCTAGGCTCTTGCGAGAGATATCCAATCCCCCGCCTGGCGCGTTTGTACATTGGCATGTTCGTAACGTCCACGCCGTCGAAGAACACCTCGCCGCCATCGGGATTTATCATGCCGATAGTCATGCGGAAGCTGGTGGTCTTGCCAGCTCCGTTTCGCCCGAGCAGCCCGACGATTTCGCCCTGGCGTACCGTAATGGAGATGCGGTCCACCACTGTCCGCCCGCTATATCGTTTGATAAGATTTTTCGTCTCAAGAAGAATCATATTTTCTCGCCGTTTCTGAATCCTGACTTCTGACTTCTATTTTATCAGCCTCATCCTGCCGGCGTTTGGTACGATGGGCCAGTTCAGTATCGGCAGGCGGAACCCGGCGGGCCAATATACGAACATAGCCCGACCCAGGATATTGTAACGCGGAACGGTGCCCAATTGATACTGGAAGTTCCCGTTTTTGTCGTACAATCTCAATGACGGTGCCGCAGCGGTCCAGCCTCGCCCGTCGAAACTCTGCGGGCTGTTGTCGCCCAGGCAGAAATATTCGTCGAGGTCGTGGTTCCCAGGCCATTCTCGCAAATGAATGGGGTTGCCCGTCGTCCCCCAGCCCAGGTAGTCGCCATATGCGTTTTTCTTCCACGAGTTAGGCCCCGCTGAGTTGGCTGGGGCGTTTAGAAGTTTTCGGATATAGTCATACTGCCTGCCCAGCCCGCCGCCGCTGCGCAAGCCTTCTATGTCCCGCAGTATCGGCGATGTATAGTAGACGTCGCGTTGGAGCCTGACGTGCCACAATTCCATAGGCCCGCCGACAGCGGATATTTTCACACCCGGGGTCTGATACCACCGCCATTGCTTGCGAAGCTTCGCCCGGTTCGCCCTGGCCTGGGCCAATCGCGATTTTGTCTCGGCGTTTTCAGGCTTGGCCAGGAGTTGCTCGATATCGGTCTCGAGAGCATCGAGCCTGTCTTTAAGCGTCGCCCGGGCGATGGCCTTGGCATAGCCGTGGTCGTATTGTTCGTCGGTGCTGTGCAGCACAGCCTGGCCATCGACCCACAACGAAGCTCGGAAATCCACCACGCTAAAGGCAATCTCCCGCCCCTGGCCTGGCTTGAATGGCGCGACCTTGGCCCGGCTCCACAGCGTCCAGGCCTTGGCGTCTGCGGGGTTGGCCCCGCGAGGCTGATACATCAGCGACACCTCGCCCGAGCTGCGGAACTCCGCGCGGAACCTCTCGTCGAAACTCGTGAAGGTCATATCGAATTGAAACTCGCCCGTCTTGCCCGGCATGAGAACGGTCGAGAGTTTCCAGTCGGTGCAGATATCTTTTTGCATGTCCATATTGCCCCCATGCTGTTCGTCCTCGGGGGCGTTGTAGCCATTGGTCGGGCGAAACGCTGTCGGCCCGGGGTTGAACACAAGCTCGCCCCGGCCTGGCCCGGCAAAGGCGAAAACCCGTTTGCCGAATTTGTCCGTGTCCCACACATCCCCGCTGCCGACTCGCTGCCAACCAGGCCCGACGACGCCCTGGACATCGAGCATCGCACGGTCGGGTTGATTGTCGTTGGTGAAGACGTTTTGCCACATCGTCTCTTGCGCAGCTTGTGGCTTTCGTCGCACCCGCCAGTCTTTCTGTCCCTTGCTCCGGTAAAAAATATCGCCGCGGACTATCTGGATAGTCTCGCCGGGCAGGCCTATGAGCCTCTTTATGTAGTTCTCGCGATTGTTCTGCGGATTTTTGAACACGACCACATCCCAAGGCTTGGGCGGAACGAAGTCGTAAATATATTTCAGCACGAGCACACGGTCGCCCCCGCTGGACAGCACGGGCCTGGCTGGCTCGCCGTCGCGATAGGCAAAGCTGCAATTCGGACACCGGGCTCGGCTTGGTACGACGCCCAGACCTCTCATAACCCGTTCCGGGCGACGAGGATTTTGACTTCTGCCATGCGCGTAGGAGTAATGGCAGGCGGGACATTCGAGCTGATAATGCTCGCCGTACAAGGCATTGGCCATGGAGCCTGTCGGGATAACGAAGGCTTCGATCATAAATGCCCGCAGCACGAAGGCCAGGACGATGGCAATATAGACGCTCTCGACAGTATCCCGCACCTTGCCAAGCTCGCCATGTTTTGAAGTCGCTTTCTGCATCATCACAAAATAGCGTCTAACCAGCCAATAGCCAAGCAGATTTTTATTTCACGGATTACACTTATCAAAAAATCAATTCGTGTAATCCGTGAAATAAAAATTCGTGGTAACCGTTCACGGCTACACGAAAATTCACTTGCTCTGCGGATTTTTGGCGTACCAGGTGGCGATTCCGTCTTTTTGTGCGGCCAATTTCTCGCACGTTTGCAACTATGGCGAGTATAAGTATCACGGACGCACATCGAAAAAGCTATAAGCAAATCGCCGCTGTTGCGACGCGGTTTACGATTCAATATCGCAGCTTGCGAGCTGCTCGATGTTGGCTCGTCAACATTCGTCAGCAAACACATTTCCTTCCCGTCACGACGCACAACAATCAAACGCAAAACCAATGGCAGCTGAGATTGCTTTTGAGCTTTCGCGGGCCAAAGATAAACGGTTCCATCGTCTTCTATTTTAACATAGCCAGGTTTTTGCAGCAGCTTGACATTGGCTCCGACGCGAATT
>JAOZNE010000109.1:0-6716 GCA_029933955.1 Phycisphaerae bacterium | reverse complement strand
ATTCCTTATCAGACGCTTATTTCCGGCATTATTCACCAGTACATCGAGGGCGATCTTAAAACGAAAACAGGATAACCCTACGCTACGTTGTCGTTGGTCTTTCGGTCTATGGTTTTTCCGCTTGCTTTTTCTTGGTGGTTTTGAAGATGGCTAGGATGTCGGCGTCGTTGCAGAGGAAGTAGCCCAGGAGCAGGTAGAAATACGTTCGCGGGTCCAGCCAAAGTTTTAGCCTGACCGACCGGTCGAACAGCGCGTCGATCGTGCCGTCGCTGGCTCGCATGTAGTGGTGCAAAAACGGCAGCGACAGCAGCGGCATGTTGGTATACGGCGTGGAATGCGTCCGCAACTTTTGCCAGCCCAGCCCCTCCCCAGCCTTGCACAAAGCGTCGATCGCAAAAATGTGCCGATGGTAAGGCTGATGCAGCGGGTGGACGAATTTTTCCGTGTCAGCCAGGTCAATGCTCGTTGCGTTTGGCGTGCCGATGACGATAATCCCGCCGGGGGCGGCCAGGCTGTCGAGAGTTTTCAGTATCTCCATAGGCTCAGGGGCGTGCTCCACCACGTCCTGGGCGATGACGACGTCGTAGGTTTTTTCCACAAAAATCTCCGGGTCGCAGTGCGTGGTCGAGTACGGGTCGTAGCCAACGGCGTCGTAGCCTTGCTCCTGGAGAAACTGCACCAGCAGCCCGCTGCCGCAGCCGAAGTCTAAAACGCGATGTTTTCGCCTTAGCCCCGCTCGCCTCAGCCGACGCAGCAGCCCTCGGTATCCCGCTCGCAGTGCCCAGTCCAGCTTTTGGCCAAAGAAGGGATAGTGTTTGTAGTAGTCCCTCAGGTCTACGTCTTCCCCGGCGTGGATAGACCCGCAGCCACTGCACCGCCAGACCCCAAAACGACCCGTCGCGTAATGTCGCACGTTGCACCGAACCGACGCGAACTCCGGCGGCTGGGGTGGCTGATGGGCCAGGCCACATATACAGCAAATATATTCAGCGCTCATCCCACCAGCATAGACGCCCAAGCCGGCCCCTGTCAATTCGTAACTCGCTGGAGTTGTTCTCGGCGTAATTGTTCACACAAAAACTGATTGCACCATGAAGGTCATGAAGACATTGAAGAATTTTGAAAACAAAAATCAAACACTTCCTGTACTTCATGTGCTTCATGGTAAATTTTTGTGTAGCTGCGGGCGATCGCTCAGGTGCGCTCTTTTCAAATCGTTGCCGAGTTGTTACCATGGCTCGCATGGCCAAGAAGACAAATCAAAAAACAATAACGTATAAACAGGCTGGCGTGGACATCGAGGCTGGCGAAGCCATGGTCGACCTGATAAAGCCTATGGTTCAGGCCACGCATTCGCCGCGGGTGATGGACAACTTCGGTTCCTTCGCGGGGCTGTTTCGCCTGGACTTCGGCGAGCTGCTTTTCAAGCGACAATACAAAGACCCCGTGCTGGCAGCCTGCACCGACGGCGTGGGCACGAAGCTCAAGATAGCCTTCATGATGGATCGCCTGGACACCGTCGGCGTGGACCTGGTGGCTATGAGCGTCAACGACCTCATCTGCGGCGGGGCTGAGCCTTTGTTTTTTCTGGACTACCTGGCGGTGGGCAAACTCGACCCGCCACGCATGGCTGAGATTGTCAAGGGCATCGCAGCGGGCTGTAAGGAGTCCAACTGCGCGCTGCTCGGCGGGGAGACCGCGGAGATGCCCAGCTTCTACAAGCCTAAGGAATTCGACATGGCGGGATTCGCGGTGGGCGTGGCGGAGCGGAGCAAAATTGTTACGGGCCAAAACGCCAAGCCCGGCGACGTCGCTATCGGCCTGGCTTCGGCGGGGCTGCACTCCAACGGATATGGCCTGGCTCGGCGGGTGCTGCTGGATGTTGCAAAGTTCAAACTCACCGACCGCCCGGCAGAGCTTGGCGGCGCGTCGGTTGGCGAGGAAATGCTCAGGCCTACGAAAATATACGTCAAACCCGTGCTCGATATTCTCAAGCAGTACAAAGTCAAGCGGCCCGTCAAAGCCATGTCGCACATCACCGGCGGGGGCCTGGGCGGTAACATCCCGCGAGTCCTGCCAAAGGGCCTGACCGTCCGCATCAAGCGAGACTCCTGGCCCGTCCCGCCGATCTTCAAACTCATCGCCAAGGCAGGCCCGGTCGACCACCTCGAGATGCTGCGAGTGTTCAACATGGGCATAGGCTACGTCATGATAGTAGCCCCAGCCTACGCTAAATCCGTGATGTCGCGACTAAGCAAAGCAGGCCAACGATGCTGGGTACTGGGCAAGGTAAAAAAAGGCAGCCCGGAAATCCAGTGGGGCTAGACAGCACCCGGTGCGTCTCGGCATGAAGGGCCAACCCTCGGGCTGAAAAAACGTAACCGGTTATAGCAAAATAACCATAGTTGCACGAGTTGATTTGATGTGATATTATGTGGCTTGGTGAAAGAGATAAAGCCATGACGTTGACAGCTGTTTTTCAGAAATTCCCCGAGGGGTACGCGGCGTTTGTCGAGGAAATTCCCGGTGCCAACGCTCAGGGCCTAACCATCGACGAAGCTCGGAAAAATCTTGTCGAAGCGGTTGAATTGATGTTAGAGTCGAATCGACAATTAGCTGGGCTACAGTTTTGAAAAGTGAATACTATTAACCCGCGGGCGTAGCTCAATGGCTAGAGCGTCAGCCTTCCAAGCTGAATGTTGTGAGTTCGACTCTCATCGCCCGCTATACCAGGCCTTGGATTTGGAAAGGGAACGTTATGGAGAATCAAGTGCGAGAGAAACGATGGCGGAAATTGGCACCGATAACGTTTGCTGCGATTCTTATGTTGGCGGGGGTCAGCCTGGCTGGGGATGAAGCGCCGGACGTCGCGGTCGAGATTGAGAGGGTAGCTTTGTTCAAAAATGGGCTTGGCTATTTTACATCCTCCGCCGCTCTGCCCAAGGGTGCGACCACTATCAACATCGGACAGATTCCCGTGCCTTCCAACGGCACGTTTTGGCTGGGCTATCCCAAAAGTCTAAAAGTTCGCGCGATGATCACGAGCATGGTCGATGTTGAAGAAGCCTTCTCTCCGCGCAATGTAGCTGAGCTTCTCCAAGCCAATCCCGGGCGAAAAGTTACCCTCAGAACCAATCTGAAAGACGCCCCAGCCATTACCGGCACCATCGTCAAGGTCGTGTCAAATGACAAGCCCACCCCGCCAAGTCCGTATATTATGGATGTCCGGCGTGTCTCCCCCGGGTATGGACGTCGGCCTTGGTATGGCAACTCGGTAATCATTATCAAGACCGAGACTGGAACGGTCAGCCTTAATGCAGGCTCTGTTATTCGCGCGGATTTTGGAGGCGACGACATTACCGCTACGGTATCCGTCGTGTCGAAAAAGCCCAGTATCAGGCTGGAGCTGAACAAGGCGTCGCGGGGTCAGAAGGTCGGCCTGAGCTATCTCGCACGGGGAATCACCTGGTCTCCGAGCTATATGATAGATATCACCGACCCGAAAACCGCCAAATTCTCCGCCAAGGCGATTGTCATCAACGAAGCTGCGGACTTGCGGGGGGTGCATCTCGACCTGGTAACGGGCTTTCCGAATATCCAGTTTGGCGAGGTCAACAGCCCGGTGGCGATGAGTCAAAATCTTGAGGGTTTTCTCCGGTCGCTGACGAGAGGCCGAAGTGAATCGAACAGGCGACGGGGACATACGATGCAACGGCAAGCCATGCTACGCAATATGCCGATGTATGCAGATAACGTGGGCGCACCGGTGCCAGGCTACTCCACTGCCCGGAAAGGTATAGTCTCCGAAGATTTGTTCCTTTACCCGGTCAAGGATTTCACGCTAGCCAAGGGCGAGACAGCCTGCCTGGGACTTTTCACCGCGGAGGTGCCTTACAAGCACATATACATCTGGAAAATTCCCGACATGCTCGACAAGGACGAGCGATATCGACGCCAGCGCGGGGAGAAGGACAGGCTGGCTGCTCAGGAGGTATGGCATTGCTGTCGCTTGGTAAACAATATGAAGATGCCCTGGACTACGGCGCCTGCGGAGTTCGTCCAGGCTGGGCAGTTTACGGGGCAGGACGTCTGCTACTATACCGCCCCCGGAACCAAGACCACGATACGCATCAATCGAGCGATGAATGTGCTGGCAGAGGAAGCTGAGCTGGAGGTGGGGCGTCAACGCAGTGCTACGAAGTTTTACGGCTACAGGTATGACCTTGTAAAAGTGAAGGGCGAACTGAAGCTGCAGAATCGTCTGGACAAAACCGCGACGGTGGAAATAACGAAAAATCTTTCCGGCAAGGTGCTCCAGACCGCTCCCCAAGCCAAGGATATACCCACAGCTAAGGGGCTGAAACGGGTGAATCCGCGTCATGTGCTTGTGTGGGAAATTGAACTCAAGCCAGGCCAATCGCAAACCCTGTCGTACACCTACGAAGTATACGTCCGCAATTGAGCACGAAGTCAGCTTGATCGCTCGGGGCGAGGAACAAAAGATGTCGGACTCTTGGGCTGTAGAATTTGACGACGTAAGTTTCGCCTATGGCGCCGCGACGGTGCTGGAGGGGGCAACCTTTCACATCCCACCCCGCAGCCTGGCGGCGGTGGTCGGGCCAAACGGCGGGGGCAAGACGACCATGTTGAAGCTCATGCTGGGCTTGCTGGCTCCGGACAGTGGGCAGGTTCGCGTGCTTGGCGAAAAGCCAAGCCAGGCTCGGCGGGCAGTGGGCTACATGCCGCAACACTCGCTGGCTGACTTGCGATTCCCCGTCAATGTAATGGATGTCGTGCTGATGGGCAGGGTGTCGGCGGGGCGATTGTTCGGGCCTTATTCTCGGGCAGACCGCGACGCAGCTGCCGGCGCGCTGGAGTCGGTAGGCCTGGGGGACCTGGCTGGGCGAAACTTCGCTGCCCTGTCCGGCGGGCAGAGGCAACGCGTGCTTATCGCCCGCGCGATAGCCCCCCAGCCCGAGCTGCTGTTGCTGGACGAACCCACCGCCAGCCTGGACATGCGGGTTGGCTATGAGTTTTACGACCTGCTGGCTGAGTTGAATCAGCGGATGACAATTCTTATAGTTTCGCACGACGCGGAGTTTGTGTCCCAAGCGGTTACCACCGTGGTTTGCGTGCAGCGGAAGGTCAGCATCCACCCGACCGAGGACGTTACCGACGAACTTATCGGCGAGCTGTATGGCAGGCCCGTTCGGCGAGTCCGCCATGAGCATAATTGCGTTGGGCTGGGCTGCCAGGGGCAGGTGCACCGATGAGCGAATTCTTCCACGCGTTGATGACTCAGCCTTTCCTGCAAGTCGCACTTGCCGGCGGAATCCTGGCCAGCGTCGCCTGCGGAATCGTGGGCAGCTACGTCGTAGCCCGACGGATAACGTACATCGCCGGCGGCATTGCCCACTGCGTTTTAGGAGGCATGGGAGCGGCGTATTGGCTGCGACACGCCAAGGGTTGGGCGGGCTGTGAGCCTATCTACGGCGCGGTGGCATCGGCCTTGCTTGCCGCGGTGATTATAGGCTGGGTTTCCCTCCGGGCTAAGCAATGGGAGGACACCATCATCGGCGCGCTCTGGGCTATGGGCATGGCTGTCGGAGTGTTGTTCATCGCCGCCACGCCGGGCTATAATCAGGATCTCATAGGCTATCTGTTCGGCAATATCCTCATGATATCCACGGGCGACCTTTGGCTGATAGCGGCTTTGGACTTGCTGGTCGTGGCGGTGGGGCTTGGCATGTACAAACAATTCCTGGCTGTCTGTTTCGACGAGGAATTCGCACGCACGCGAGGGGTGGCTGTGGACGCGTATTATATATCGCTGCTCTGCCTGACAGCTCTGACGGTCGTGCTGCTGGCAACGGTGGTTGGCATCGTAATGGTAATCGCGCTGCTGACCTTGCCCGTAGCTATCGCGGGGGTTTTCGCCCGGCGACTGTGGCAGGTGATGATAATCGCGACGATACTTTCCATGGCCTTGGTAACCCTGGGCATGGCAGTGAGCTACTCGCCAGAACTGCCGCCGGGCGCGACGATAATAACGCTGGCAGGGGGGCTGTATCTGCTGGTCGTCTCCGTCCGGGCGATCCTCCGCCGAGGCAAGGGGTGATTGCTATTTCGCATTTTTGATTTTTGATTTCGGATTTTCGCGGATGATTTTGTCGAAGCTGAAGACGTCCGCGAAGCATTCGATTAGCAGGGGTTTGATTTCCTCTACGCTGACAGCTCGGCCCAGGAGTTTGCTGAGCGACGTTACGCCCTTGTCTGTTATGCCGCAGGGCACGAACAAATCGTAAGCTGACAGGTCGTTGCAGACATTTAGCGCGAAGCCATGATAGGTCGTCCATCGTCGCACCGCCACGCCGATGGCTGCGACTTTTTCGTCGCCCACCCACACGCCGGTAAAGCCTTTCACTCTGCCCGCTGATATGCCGAGTTTGCCCAGCAGCTGAATGACAGTTTCTTCCAGGTTTCGGACATAGCCTCGGACGGTCTGGCCCCCGTCGCGGTCTAGCTGGATTATCGGATAGCCCACGAGTTGGCCCGGGCCATGGGTGGTTACCTCGCCGCCGCGGGAGGCTTCGTGAATTTCGAACCCCCGGCCCAGCAGTGCTTCGCGCGATATTTGAAAGTCGCTTTCTCGTCCGCGTCTGCCTAGCGTTATCACCGGCGGGTCGTGTTCCACCAGCAACAGCCAAGCCCGCGGC
>JAOZNE010000108.1:0-6742 GCA_029933955.1 Phycisphaerae bacterium | reverse complement strand
AACGCCCTGGCGGAGCAGACCGCCGCGGGAGAGTTCCCGTCGCAGTTGGCTGGGGATGTGTCAGCGGAGTTTCAAGCTGACATGAAAATCTGGCAGCGGTTCGCGAGCAGCGGCGGGTTGCGGGCGAAACACTTTCGCGACGATGTAACCTGGCGGCGATGGCAGGTTACCACGCGAGACGCTATCCAGGATTTGTTCCTGGCCGATCTCGACCAGGCAATCCAGACCTTGCCGGACGAGGAGCTGCGAAAGAGCGTCGAAAATCTGTACCTGCGCGACTGGTAGCTATTGTTGCTTGATTGACGGGGCTAGGATTCGGCGGATGATTGTTTCCAGGCTTCGCAGGTGGTGGGTGGTCATTACGGGTTTGTCCAGCGTGCCGGTAACGCGTATCTCGACCAGCTCTTTCGACAGGGCCTGGAGCAGTTCCGTTACGATATTATCCAGCCGAGGCAGCTTGCCGGGCGGGCCTGTCAGGAAGGTAAGGTTCAGCTGGTCGGTCTTCATATTCATCCTGCCCGAGCCGAGCACGGAGATGCCCTTGGAGACGCCATGTTCAGGCTCGCCGGTGAGGTAGATTTCCCGCAGTAGCAGCGTGTCGTTTTTCAGATGGTATTGCACGAACCCGCTATTGAAGGCCGAATCGCCCGGCACGGAGAGGTAGATGACGTTTAGCAGGCCCAGGATGACGGGCATTTTGTACATGTGGCCTCGCGATATTTCCAGCTCGCCGACCGCTTGACGGGTGGGGGTCTTGCCGCCGGTAGCTTCGAGGAAAATTTGTCCTGCGAGCCTGCCGTTGATTGGCATTTTTTTCTTGTCGGGTGCCTGGCCTGGCTTCTTGCCGGCGTGAAAGAGTTTTTCTATATCGATATTTTCGACCGACGCCTGTAGCCTGTATTTCACAGGCTCGCTCAGATGGATCGTCGCGTCGCCGGCGAGCCTGCCGCCATGTGCCCGGGCGACGATATTGTTCAGCCTGAACACCTTGCTGGCTGGGCCTTTGATGAGCCGGCCTTGGATGGCGGAAATGAGATGCTTGCGAAGTTCCAGCCTGGTCAGCGCGATATCGGCATCGACGCTAAGCCCGCCAGCTGGGCTGACCGCAGCCTTGCCGTCGATGGTGCCGGTGAGTTTCCTGGGCCCAAAGCCGATGTCAAGCAAGACGTCGCGGAACCCCAGGGCACCGTCGATGCTCCAGGAAACCGTAGCGGGCCTGGCCTGGGTAGCCTTGCCCGGGGCTGGGGTGGCTGGTTTTTCTCGGCGGAAGGTGAGTTTTTCTATCTCGGCGTTGCATCGTCCCGAGGGCTTGAACCATTTGGACAGCGGCAGAATCTCCGCGGGCAAGGCTGCGAGAAACTCCTCGTCGAAGGGGATTTCCTTGGCGGAGATTTTCAGTGTAGCTTCGTCGCGGGCTTTGCTGATGCGGACTTCGCCCGAGAGTTTCGCGGACATTTTGTCATGTAGTAGCTGGGCGTCGCTTAGCACGACCCGGCCTGGGCTGGCTTCGAGCCGGCCTGTAACGCCTTGAAATGTGTAGGGAAAATCCTTGAAGCGGATGGTTACCCCCGGAGCCTTGGCGTCAACGACAAGGCGGTAGGCCATCTCGCCAGAGTCCTCCGGCGTTTTTAGTTCGACGCTCATGTCAGCTTGGCCCGCGGGGGCCAGGCTCTGCCAAACCTCGCGAAGTTTCGCAGGCAGGGCGTCGATGAATTCGCGCCCCAGCTGGACATTTTCGCCTCGGCAGGTCAGGTCGAATCTCAGCTCGGGCTGGGTGAGGATAATTTTTCCGTCCACGCTGATATCAGCTTGGCTATGCTTGCCGCGGAGATTTTTTATCTCGACGCTCCGCGGGGTAATTTGCAACTCCCCAGCGGCGTCTGAAACCTGGTATGGAAATTTTTCGTACTTGAAAGCTACGTCCCGCAAACTCGCGTCGATTTTATAATCCACCTTGCCCGTCTTGCTCGATCGATTTATCGTAGCGGAAACTCTGCCGAGCATGCCCGAGGGCGCCAGGGCGTCGAAGAGCTTCCGAGCCTGACCAGCCAGGGCCTGTCGAAGGGTTTTGTCCAGCGGCACGCGGGCAGCGGTGATAGCCAGCTGAACCCCCGGCGAGCTTTTGTCCGCCCGGTCGATGGTGCCCTTTATTTTGCAGAGCGCCCCCCCAGCCTGGCTGAGGATTTCGGGAATGGTAACCCTGCCCAGGCGGTAGTGAACCTCGCCGAACAGGTTGCCCAGCGGATACGGGAACCACTTGCAACTCATCCGAGCGTCGCCCTTCATGTAGATGTCCAGCTCGTAAATATTCTTCGCTTCCTTGCCGGGGTCGACCATGCGGAACCGCCCGTTAACTCGGCCTGCGGGACTTGTCATGTCCCATACTTTTCTATGGCGGTCTTTCGGCAAGGCTTGGTAGAGGGCCTGGTCCAACGAGACGTTTTGCCCATCGACGTTCAGATCGTATCGCTGGTAGCCTGCGACTTTTTCAAACGTGCCGGTAACGTGGAACCGACCCAGGCCTCGCTGGGCTTTTAGGTCCAGACTCTCCATGCCGCTGGGCGTGAACTTAACCAAGCCGCTGACATTGGACATCGGCAGCGGGAAAAAGTCCGCGACCATCGAGACATTGTTGAGCGTCAGCTCGCCGGCGCCGCTGGCCTGGCCTGACGCGTCGCGTTGGTAGTGCAGTGAGACATTCGCGCTGCCCCTGGGCTGGAACCGCTTGCGAAGCGAATCGACAATCTTGGCAAGGTTGCCGGTAGCCCGCTTGGGCAGGCGCAGATCGGTTATTTTCACGTCGAGCGAAAATGGACTTTCCTTGCCATAGCCCTGGTATGTTCCGTTGAGCGAAAAAGCAGCCCGGCCTGCTTCGACGAGACGCCCGGAAATTTTTTCCATCCGCACGCCGGAGCGATTGAACAACAGCCTGCCTTCAACATTCGCCAGGCTCAGCCCGCCCTCCTCTGGCGGGAGCTTCAGCGAGAAATCTTCCAGCTCGATTTCGTACATGCCCTGCTGTGGATTAGTGTTTTTCCCTTCGAGCATCCGGAACTCGCCCTTGGGGCTATAGCGGTCGATCCACTCCTGATACTTCGGCGGCAGGAGGTGAAACAACTCCTCGGTCGCAGCTCCCTCGAGCGTGCGGATTGTCCCTGTGGCTGTGTCCAGCTCTAACCTGGCCCAGAGAATATCCCGCACCTCGGCAGGTTTGGCAGTAGGCTTGGCGGGCTTGGAAGGTTTTGCGGGTTTTGCAGCTGGGCCTGGCTCACGTTTGAGCGTAACTTTGATGTCGTGGGACGAGACTGGGATGAGCGAACATTTCCATCGCCACCTGGCTGGGTCGCCGCCTAGCGTTTCGTAGCGTTGGCCATCTTTTACGATAGGCCGAAGTATGCCGTCGATGAGGTAGACGCTGGGCAGAGGCCCCGGGCCTGTGTCGGAAAGGGAGTGCGATTGGCTGATTTGGCGGAACAGCCGCTCGGCGTTGCTGACCCCGGCGAGCTTGTCGTACTCGATGTTCAGCTCCGGGCCGATGCAGTGGATTTCGGTGATTTCAAGTTGGCCTTTGAGAAAGAGCGACAGCGGATTGTGTTTCAGCACGACCCGCCTGGCTGAGAAGAAAGGCCGAGGCGAACTGCTGTCTCGCAAACGTACCTGAACCTTGTATAGACTGATACCCTCGAACAGGCTGAACTCCGCGGAGTGCACATCGACGTCCCCAGCGGTGAGTTTCTCCAGGGCTTTGATAGCCTCGCGACGAATAAAGTTGTCGTTGGTAAAGAACCAGCCGGCGTAGAGCAACGTCAGCAACAACGCCAAGACGAACAGCCCACGCCGCCGACGCTCGGGCGAGACATATTTCCACATCCGCCGACGTCGCTGAGGCAAACGAGCTGAAAGTTGTCGAAGTTTTTTTGTTTGCTCAACCAGCTGCATAAACCTACGCCTGCTTGCCTGTTTCCCTATTCATCATCTCCGCCAGTTTATCCGCGTTGAGGTTTTCTTGCCAGTCTATAACCAAGCCTCGCCGGGCTGGGCTTGCACGGAGCGTTCGCAGAATTAGTCCCAGCCCAAGTCCCGCAGCCTGGCTTGGGGTTTCGATTCCGGCCCCCAGGCTGGTCATAGTTTTCAGTACTACTTCGAGTTGCTCGACCTTGGCGGGATAGTGCACCGGGCCTGCATAAATAATCTCGCTCAGTGTAGCCAGGAAAACGCGTCGCTCACGCTTACCCGCGCCAGGCTGAATTAGTATCTTGCGAAATTTTTTGTATTGTTCGTCTTTCTCGCAGGCTTCGGGCCTGGGCCAAAAGTCAGCCAGGCCTACCTGCCGAAATCTTTCGCCCTCGAAAAACGCGAGCCTGTCCAGGCGAGTTTTGCATGCCGAGGCCCGTTCGAATTGCAACTCCTCGCTGGCTTGGGACATCTCCGACCGGAGTTTCCGAGCCAGGCCCTCCCGCTGCCCAGCTGCGAACTTGCAAGCCCTGGCCAGCACCTGCCGATAATCGTCCATCGAGATAGTTCCGTCAGCTGGGCTTAGGCAGCGGTTGATTTCCGCGTATGCGCATCGTGGGCCATGGGGGGCGTTTCGCAGGCATTTCACGCTTCGACAGAGGTCGAAGGTGTCTTGCAAAGCCTCGATAAACTTGTCCGCGTCGCCCCCGCTAACGAAAGGCCCAATCGCCCAGCGACGCGAGCAGGCCTGGGCGGATAAGTTTCCGCAAAAAAACCGGTGGGGCTTCTTGGCCAGGTGCGGGTAGGGTTCGTCGAGGTCTGTATAGACAAACCAGGGCGACTTCCAGGCCAGGAGTTTTTCATATCGGTCAGGCCAAATCGCGCGGGCGATTTCCAGGAATTGTAACTCGGTTTCAAAAAAACTCTCGCAGCGCTTGTAGAGGATGGCCTGGGTTACCCGCCGAAGGTCAGGAGTTTTTGTTATTTTCGTTATCGTCGCCGGGCTGGTTAGCTCCTTGCCAGGCCAAGCCAGCCTGCTTTGCGCCCTGCTTCGCATGTCAGCCGCGGTAACCATCACGATGGGAGCATTATCCTGGCCCGAGAGCAACAGCACCCCCCGCTTGGCCGGGATTTGCGTCAACTGTTCGTCCGCGACAGGCCCAGCCAGAGCCAACCTCGCATCGAACAGATTCGTCCAGTCAGCCATGGCATATCCTATAATTACAACCACATACCGGTGATTTCGCCTTCGAAGACCATCCGCCCGTCGACGAACCCCTGGACGGCGCCCCTGCATCGCCTGGGCCTGATTTCCAGCATTTTCCCCACGAGGATAACGCGTTGGCCCGGCAAGACCGAGCCTCGGAACTTTACGCCGTCGACCCCGCCAAAGCCCAGGAAGCCAGACTGGGCTTCGGAGGTGGCCATGACATAGTAGCAGACCAGTTGGGCAGCGGTCTCGACCATCATCACGCCCGGAAAGATAGGCCTGCCGGGGATGTGTCCGCGAACCCAAAACTCGTCGTCCCTCAAGTCGTGATACCCCGCCATCAAGCCAGCCTGTTCGTCTTGGTGGACTATCGCATCGAGCCGGGCGAACTCGTAGCGATGCGGCAGGACGGCGTAAATGCCATCTTTGTCCACGAGTATGTTGTTCATGTCCAACTGGGAAATATCGAGGTATGGTTGCGGGGGCATTGTCAGGTTCCTTTACTAAAACGAATCAGTCTTGCCAAATCAGCCAACTTTCCGCAGCCAGTATAATTGAACCCTGCCGCATAAACAACCCAATCCGCAGACAAGTAATCCGCAATCAGTAAAAGCGAAAAATTTACCGCGAAAGAACGCAAAGATAAAAGTAAGTAGAAAAGAAAAATGGATTCCCCAGCACTTATTTGCCATGCTCCAAAATAGTTGTTGACTTAAACAAAGAGACTCACGATATCCTATACTCCCGCAAATAATTGCTGGGGGTATTTGGGCCTTAGTCATTGATTCGTCATTCGGATTTCGAAATTCGTCATTTGCTTTTCCCCGTTGCCCACTTGCCTATTTCAATAGCTTCTGTCAGATTTACTTTTTTTTCGTATAGTGCTTTGCCCAGTATTACACCACTGCAGTTTACAGCTTGGCAGTCGCGGATATCTTGGATGTCGCCCACGCCGCCGGAGGCTATTATTGGCACGTCGGTAGCTGCGATTAACTGGGCGGTGGATTCCACGTTTACGCCTGTGAGCATGCCGTCGCGGGCGATGTCAGTGTAGACTATCGCGCCCAGGCCAGAGCCGGAAACCCGCCGAGCCAAGTCGGTTGCCGCTATATCGGTTTGCTTCGTCCAGCCCTCCGCTGCGAGCAAGCCATCCCGGGCGTCCAGCCCCAGTGCGATGCTTTCGTTGGCGATGGTCTCGTCCGCTAACAGCTGTTCGAACCAAGGCCAATTTTTCAAAGCAGCTGAACCTATAACAACTCGGCTGACGCCCAGACCCAGCAGCATCTCGATCCGCTGGCGGTCGCGAATACCCCCGCCATTTTGAACCCGAACGCCCGTGGCCCGGGCCAGGCTGCACACCTTGGCGATGACGTCGGTGTTGACAAGCTCGCCGCTGCGGGCGGCATCGAGATCGACGATATGAATCCAGCCTGCCCCGGCCTGGACAAACTCCCGGGCGACCGCGGGGGGGTCGTCGCCATAGGTCGTCTGACGATCATAGTCGCCCTTGGCAAGACGAACGACCAGGCCAGCTCGTAAATCAATTGCAGGTAAAATATCCATAGTTAGGCAAATAGG